>NZ_JBHUAF010000284.1:0-11242 GCF_042789895.1 Kitasatospora sp. NPDC056783 | reverse complement strand
ACGTAGCCCCGGCCGATCGCGATGATCGGCAGCAGCAACAGGCCGGCGACCTCCACGAGGACGAGGTCCATGGCCGGAATCGTCCCGCCCCGGCCGTCCCGCCCGGACAGTCCCACCCAGACCGTCCCGCCGCTCAGTACCGCACCTCCGCGGTGGCGCCCGCCGCGCGGAGTTCGGCCACCACCTCCTCCGCGAGGTCGGACGTCACGTCGTCGAGGAGGGTGACGGGCAAGCTGCCGAGCAGGACCTTGCCGTGCCAGAGGCCGAGCCCGGTCCGGCGTCTGATCACCTTCACGACCTCCAGGGTGTGCGGCCCCGAAGAGGTCAGCACGACGCGGATGGGCGGCATGTCACAGACCAGCGTGAAGGACAGGACCGCCATCACCGCTCCCTTCCCTCGACCACTGGTCCCGGCAACGTAGCCGCTCCCCCGACGCCCGGTCCACGGAGTTTCACCGCCCAACCGCACCGCGGGGCCCGCCCGTTCGCGAGCCCCGCGGCGGCCCCTGGGCCCCCGGACGCCCCATGACCTGCCTACCGACCGCCCGCCGCCTTCATGTAGGCGGTCCAGATCCGGGTCGGCAGCACCGTGTCGGGCACGTCCGGGGCGGTTCCGCCCAGGCCCTCCAGGGAGAGCAGTTTCATGTCCTTGAGGTCCGCCCGGAACACGGTGACCGCCGTCGACAGTCGCCCGTCGTAGCCGACGATCCACCCCGCCGTGCGGTCCGGTGTCGTGCCCGGCTTCGCGGCCAGGCCCGGGCCCGCCTCGGCCACCGCCTTGGCGGCGCCGTCCCGCACCGACCCCTTGAGCGCCGCGTCCACCTCGCCCGCGACGGCCGCCGGCAACGCCTGGACGGTGGCGGGAAGTTGCAGCGCCAGCGGTTCGCCGTTGCGGCTGATCGAGAGCACCGAGTACGGGTCGGCGTGCCGGCCCCCGGCGCCGAAGGCGGCGTACGCGTCGGCGGCGCGGATCGCGCTCGGGGTGGAGTTGCCGACGCCGAAGGCCGGCACCAACTCGCCCATGCTGCCGGGCAGGACGCCGAGGTCGGTGGCGGTCTTCTGCACCCGGTCCAGCCCGACGTCCATGCCGAGTTGCATCAGCGGCCCGTTGACGGACTGCTCCATCGCGCCGCGCAGCGTGACCTGGCCCCAGCTGCGCTTGCCGTCGTTGGCGGTCTTCACGATCTTCCCGTCCCGCCCCCAGTACGGCCCCTCCGGGGTCATCACGTTCACCCCGTCGTCGCCGTTGTACGTGGTCGTGGGCGTCACCGGGGTGCGGCCGCCGTCGCGCCGGCGCTGCACGCCCTCGCCGAGTCCGGCGGCGTACACCAGCGGGGTGAAGGCCGAACCGATGGGCACCGTCGTGGTGTTGGCGTTGTTGAAGCCCTGCTTCAGGTAGTCGGGGCCGCCGTAGAGCGCGACGATCCTCCCGTCCGGGGCCAGCGAGGCGGCGCCGACCTTCAGGAGCTTGTCGGCCTCCCGGTTGTCCGGGTCGATCCCCTTGGTGGCCTCCTGCACGGCGGCGGCGAGGGCGTCGACCCTCGGCTTCTCGAAGGTGGTGCGGATCTGGTGGCCGCCGAGGTCGAACTGGGCCGGGGTGATGTCGCTGTGGCCCTCCACGTAGGCCCGGGCCATGTCCACCAGGTACCCGACCTGGCCGCTCAGCCCCGCCGACTTGGGCTGCGGCCTGGGCTCGGGGAACACCGTGTACCGGGCCCGCTCGGCGGCGGACAGCTTGCCCACCTCCACCATCCGGTCCAGGATCCAGGACCACCGCTCCTCGGCCCGCTTGCGGTTCTCCGGGCCGGCCGCCGGGTCGTACTGCCCGGCTCCCTTCAACAGGGCCGCCAGGAAGGCGCCCTCGCTCGGGTCGAGTTCGGAGACGTCCTTGCCGTAGTAGGCCGCGGCGGCGCGCTGGATGCCGTAACTGCCGCGCCCGAACCAGCTGGTGTTCAGGTAGCCGGCGAGGATGTCCTGCTTGCTCATCCGGTCGTCCAGCTTGATCGCTATGACGATCTCGCTGAGCTTGCGGGAGACGTCCTGGCGCTGGTTCAGGTAGATGTTCTTGACGTACTGCTGGGTGATGGTCGAACCGCCCTGGGTGTCCCCGCCGGTGACCATCTCGGAGACCGCGCGGCCGATGCCCGTCACCGATATGCCCGGGTCCGAGTAGAAGGTCGCGTTCTCGGCGGCCAGCACCGCCCACTGCGCGGATTCCGGCACCCGGTCCAGCGGCACCTCCTGCCGGTTGGTCGGGCCGATCCGGGCCATCTCGGTTCCGTCCGCCCAGTAGTAGACGTTGTTCTGCTGGGTGGCGAAGGAGTTCAGGTCCTCCGGCACCTTGGTGGTCACGAAGAACCAGGCCAGCAGTCCGGTCAGCACCGCCGTCCCGGCACCGCCCAGCAGCAGCTGCTGCCGCCAGGACGGGAGCCAGCGGCGGACCCCGCGCCGGCCGCCGCGCGGGTAGTCGATCCGCGGTGACGGGCGTCGCCGCCGGCTCCCCGGGGACGGGCGTCGACGCCACGGAGCACGCCACCGCCGGCGCCCGGGCTCCGCCTCCTCGGCCCCGCCGCCGCCGTCTTGCTGAGCACGCACAGTCCAAGTCTCCGATTCGCTCGCGGCACTGACCCTCCACCGGATAGACGCGGGACACACCGCAGTACGTACGCATGCCGACGGTGTGATCATGGTCATACCGCGCGGTGACGCCGTGCCGACGGTCGTCCGCCGGGGCGCGGCGACGGCTCTCGGCCACCCCGGCCGACCGTCAGAATGGCGCCATGAGAATGATCCAGACCGCCCTCGGAGCGCTGCTTCTCCTGCTGGTCGTCGGCAGCATCCTGCGCACACTGGTCGTGCCGCGCGGGCTCTACTCGGCACTGGTGATGCGGCTCTGGCGGGTGTTGCGCACGCTGCTGAGACTCACGGCCCCGCGGTCCGGCGGCTACCAGGCACAGGACCGGGCGCTCACCTGGCTGGCGCCGCTGGTGCTGCTGGGCATGCTCGGGGTCTGGCTCGGCGGGATGCTGACCGCCTTCACCCTGCTGCTGCACGGCACCTCCGAGCTCGGCTGGTCGGTGTCCGTGCGGGAGGCCGGGTCCAGCCTGTTCACCCTCGGCTTCGCCAGCGGGGAGCGGCTCCAGCTCTCCGCGCTCGACTTCATGGCCGCCGCCGGCGGCCCGCTGGTGATCGCCCTCCAGATCGCGTACCTGCCGACCCTCTACGCCGCCTACCAGCGCCGCGAGACCGAGGTGACGCTGCTCCAGTCCCGGGCCGGCGAGCCCGCCTGGGGCCCCGAGCTGCTGGCCCGCCAGTCCCTGGTGGACACCGAGACGGCACTCCCCCAGCTCTACCGCGACTGGGAGCGGCTGGCCGCCGACATCGGCGAGAGCCACTCCAACTACCCGGTGCTGCTCTCCTTCCGCTCCCCGCAGCCCAACCGCAGCTGGGTGGTCGGCCTGATCGCCGTGATGGACGCCGCCGCCCTGCACCTGGCCCTCTGCCCGCGCTCGGCCCCGCCCGAGGCCCGGCTGGTGATCCGGGCCGGCTTCACCGCGATGCGCGACATCGCCCGGGCGCTGCGGTTCGACTTCGACGCCGACCCGGACCCGGACGTCCCGATCCGGCTGACCTACGCCGAGTACCTGGGCGCCGTCGCGATGATCACCGCGGCCGGCTTCCCCCGGGAGCGCCCCGTCGAGGAGGCCTGGGCGCACTTCCACGGCTGGCGGGTCAACTACGAGGCCCTGGCGTACGAACTGGCCCGGCGCAGCGACGCCGTCCCGGCCCTGTGGACCGGCCCGCGCGACTTCCGCGCCGCGGTCGTCCCCCCGGCCCGCCCCACCGACCGCCGCCCCTCCGCGGTCCTGCCGCCGCTCCCGCCGGACTGAGCCGCCGCAGGCCGCCCTTCACGCACGGCGAGGGCCCGGTCCTCGGACCGGGCCCTCGCGTGTCGGCGGCTCAGACGTCCACCGTGGCGCCGGTGGCCAGCGAGCGCTCGGCGCCGGAGAGGATCTCCACCACCCGCAGCCCGAAGTCCGCTCCGCAGGGGTGCGGTTCGCTGGAGGCGGCCGAGGCCCGGAGGGCGTCCAGCGCCCGGTGCAGGGCCGCGGCCGGGCCCTCACCGCGCGGGGGCAGCTGCGCCACACCGTGCTCGCCGCGCAGTTCCATGCCCGTTCCGCCCGCCGCGAGCGGCGCGGTCAGGCTGAGCGCGAGTGTGCTGGAGGCCCCGTCGGCGTGCCGGACCGTCAGGTGCACGGTGTCCAGCGGGCCTGCGGCCGCCGTCACCCGGGTCGCGTCGCCGAGCACCGGCAGCAGCACGGACAGCGCGTGCGGGCCGACGTCCCACAGCGCGCCCTTCTCCACGCGCCACGGCGAGGCGGCGTACGGGCTGGTGCTGCCGGGCGCGAACACCGAGCCGAGCCAGTCCGAGCGGCCGGTGAACCAGCCGCCCAGCTCCGTCTGCCGTTCGATCCACGGGATCTGCTCGCCGCC
Source organism: Kitasatospora sp. NPDC056783 (assembly GCF_042789895.1). NCBI lineage: Bacteria > Bacillati > Actinomycetota > Actinomycetes > Kitasatosporales > Streptomycetaceae > Kitasatospora > Kitasatospora sp. NPDC056783. Next base: position 6,748 of record NZ_JBHUAF010000284.1, on the reverse strand, counting down.
GAAGCGCACGGTGAAGAAGACCACCGAGGCGACCTCGTGCTTGCGCACCGCCTCGGCCACCGCCCGGGCGTCCGGCACGGTCAGCGCGACCGGCTTGTCCAGCAGCAGGTGGCAGCCGGCCTCGGCGGCGCGGATCGCGAGGCCCGGCTGCACGGTCGGGGGCAGCGCGATGGAGACCGCGTCCACCTCGGCCAGCAGCCGGTCGAGATCGGCGTACCCGGGCACCCCGTGGGCCGCGCCCAGTTCCTCGGCCGCCTCCGGCCGGCGGCCCCAGACGCCGGTGAACTCCAGCCCGGGGTGCTCGGCCAGGACGGGCGCGTGCACCCGCCCCGCCCAGGGGCCGGTGCCCAGCAGTCCGATCCGCACGTTCTCTCTCCGTTCTCAGGTGTGGCTCGCGTCCCGGCGGGGCTCAGGCCCGGACCCGGGCCGAGGGACTCAGTCCCGGACGCGGACCAGGGTGAAGCCGTCGTAGCCCTTGCTGCCGACGGTCTGCACCGCGGTCGCGCTGACCCTCGGCTCGGCCGCGATCAGCTCGTGCAGCGCACGGGTGCCGAGCACCGCCGGGTCGGTGCTGTCCGGGTCTGCGACCGCGCCGCCGCGCACCACGTTGTCGATGATGATCAGCGAGCCGGGCCGGGTCAGCTGGAGCGCCCGGCGGAAGTACTCCGGGTTGCTCGGCTTGTCGGCGTCGACGAAGACCAGGTCGAAGGGCTCGGCGCCCTGCTCCACCAGCTCGCCCAGCGAGTCGGCGGCCCGGCCCAGCCGTACCTCGGCGACCTCGGCCAGCCCGGCGGCCGCCAGGTTGGCCCGGGCGACCTCGGCGTGCCGACCGTCCAGTTCCAGGCTGATCAGCCTACCGTCCGCCGGCAACGCCCTGGCCAGCCAGATCGTGCTGTAGCCGCCGAGCGTGCCGACCTCCAGGATGCGCTTGGCGCCCTGGGTCAGCGCCAGCAGGTGCAGCAGCTTGCCCTGGTTGGGGGCCACCGCGATCTCCGGCAGCCCGGCCGCGGTGGCGGCGGCGGTGGCGGCGGCCAGCACCGGGTCGTCGCCGACCAGCTTCTCGGAGAAGTAGGCGTCCACGGCGTCCCACGTCGGCTGCGAAGCCATCGGGCCCTCCGGAGTGCGAGATCGGCTGGTACCCGGCCGATGCTACTCCGGGGGCCCGATGGCACCCGCGACGATCACTGTGGACTGCGGACGGCACTCGCGACGGCCGCTGTGGACGGCCGGTGGCGGGCGAGAGGTCAGTCGACGACCGGCTCCTTGGCCGCGGCCGCCGCGGCCGCCTCCTCCGCCTCGATCTTGGCGTGCGTCTTGGCGGCGCGGCGCTTCATGATCCACGCCGAGAGGGCGCCGATCACCACGGCCGCCCCCAGGCCCGCCCAGGAGAACCGGGCCAGCCAGGGCTCGATGGCCTTGCCGACCTTGAAGACCAGGAACGTCGTGCCGCCGGCCCAGACGATGCCGCCCAGCACGTTGGCGATCAGGAACTTCCAGTACGGCATCTTCAGCGCGCCCGCCAGCGGGCCGGCGAAGATGCGCAGCAGGGCGATGAAACGGCCGAAGAAGACCGCCCACATGCCCCACTTCTGGAAGGAGCGCTCGGCGGTGGCCAGGTGCGAGGGGCCGAAGTGCTTGGGGAACTTGCGCCCGAGCTTCTCGAAGAGCGGCTTGCCGCCCTTGCGCCCGATCGAGTAGCCGATCGAGTCGCCGATGATCGCGCCGGCGATCGCGCAGATCGCGACGCCCCACGGGCTCACCACGCCCTTGACGGCCATCAGGGACGCCGTGACCAGGGCGATCTCACCGGGCAAGGGGATGCCCAGCGATTCGAACCCGATGATCAGACCGATGACGGCGTACACCGCCGTCGGTGGGATCCCCTCGATCCAGGCGTCGATGTGCAAGGCCAGTCCCTCCGTGGCAGGACGGGACGGGCCCCGGCTCCCCGTGGAGCCGCGCGCCCGTCCCAAGCAGTTTGTCCGATGGCGACACCCAGGCCGCTCCCCCGCAACGAGCCTAACGTGCCGGGCGGCCTGTCCCCCTGGCCGATCACCCGTGGGTACGACGTACGCCCCTGGGCCATGGTTCCAGCTTGACCAGGGTTTTCTCAAGATTCGGCAAAGCGCAGCGCGACCACGGACGGACGCTGCTTGATCCGGCGTGCGAGCGGCAGCAGGGCTCGCAGCGGCCCGCGCCCGCCCTCCGGGTACACCTCGCGGACGTCGGTGACCGCCGGATGGGCGGTGGCCAGCTTGTCGCGCTCGTCCGCGTCCATGCCGAAGGGCATCGGCGGCACCTGGAAGTGCCGGTCCCGCAACGTGCCCTCGACGGCCCGCCGGCTGAACCAGTGCGGCACCGCGTCCAGCACCAACGCCCCGCCGGGGAAGCGCTCGGCGCAGGCCGCGATCAGCTCGCGGACCTCCTGCGGCCGCAGGTACATCAGCAGGCCGGCGGTGGTGATCAGCACCCCGTTCGCCGGGTCCACCTCGTCCATCCAGCCCGGGTCGGTGGCCGAGCCCGGGACGATCCGGTGCCGCTCGTCGGGCGGCAGCAGCCGCTCGCGCACCGCGGCGGTCTCCGGCAGGTCCACCGACAGCCACGCGGCCCGGCCGTTGTCGACCCGCCAGGCCTGGGTCTCCAGGCCGTCCCCGAGCCCGACCACGGTGCCGCGCGGACAGCGGGTCAGGAAGTCGGCCACCTCGCGGTCGAAGCAGGCCGCGCGCAACGCCTGGAACTGGCCCGTCAGCGCCCTCTCCCCGAACCGCGCCGCGAACGGGAAGTCGATCCGGTCGACCAGCTCGACCGCCTTCGGGTCGTGCAGCACGGTGTCCGGCCGCCGTGCCTCCACCGCCCGGTGCCACAGCGTCCACAGCGCCGTCTCCGGCACCGGTCCCAGCTCGGGCCGCTCCCCGCCGCCAACCATCGCTCGCTCCTTCGGACGTGGTCCCGTCGCCCCGTCGGCGGCGCGCCGCCGTCGTGGGCATGGATCCGCCGATTCTGGCACTCCGGAGGGGGCGCGCACCGGCCGACGCGCGACTCAGCCGATGCTGAACGCGCCGTCCGGCGGGGGCGGGGAGTCGGTGGCCTCGGCGTCGGTGACCGGAGCGGTCCGGCCGACCAGCTCCGCCAGGCCCTCCCCCTCGGTGAGCCGGGCCGGGAAGATGTCACCCGCGAGCAGCCGGGTCAGCTCGGCCACCGGCAGCGGCGCCGTCGAACCGGCCAGCAGGATGTTGCCGTACCGGCGCCCGCGCAGCACCGGGGCCTCCGCCACCAGGCAGACGTACGGGAAGACCGCCCGCACCGTGGCCGCCTGCGCCTTGGCGAAGGCCAGCGGCGGGCCGTCCGCCAGGTTCGCCGCGTAGCAGCCACCGGGGCGCAGCGCGGCCGCCGCCAGCCGCAGGAACTCCACCGAGGTGAGGTGGCCGGGGGTGCGCGAGCCGTGGAAGACGTCGGCGATCACCAGGTCCTGCGAGCCGGGCGGGACCTCGGCGAGGGCGGCCCGGGCGTCGCCGACGGTCGCGGTGATGTCCGCGCCGGGGCCCCGCCAGGGCAGTCGCTCGGCGATCAGCTCCAGCAGCGGCCCGTCCACCTCCACCACCCGCTGGCGCGAGCCGGGGCGGGTGGCGGCCAGGTAGCGGGGCAGGGTGAGCGCGCCGCCGCCCAGGTGCAGCGCGTCCAGCGGCCGCCCGGCGGGGGCGAGGGCGTCGGCGAGGTGGCCGAGGCGCCGGGTGTACTCGAACTCCAGGTGGGTCGGCTCGACGAGGTCGACGTACGACTGCGGGGTGCCGTCCAGGGTGAGCAGCCAGCCGCCGTCCCGGTCGAGGTCGGGCATCAGCTTGGCGAAGCCGAGGTCGGTCTGCCGGCCGACCGGCACCGGCTCGTCGGTCACGCGCTCTCCCCGACGGGCTCGGTGTCGGCGGGCTGGGCGGCGCCGGACTCGGTGTCGCCGGGCTGGGCGGCGGCGGGCTGGGCGTCGGCGGGCTGAGCATCGATGAGCGGGACGTCCAGGTAGGCGGCCAGCCAGTGGTCCAGCTCGGCGAACACCCGGGTGCGGGCCGCCTCGCCGGACAGCACCAGGTCGTGGACGCCGTCCTCGATCCGCACGATGGTGACGTGCCGGCCCAGTCGCGGTCCCTGCGCGGCGATGTCGTCGGCGCGCAGCACCGCGTCGGCCCGGCGCAGCCCCTCGTCCCACACGGTGGTGGAGATGGAGCGGGTCGAGGCCATCAGCAGCACCGGCACGTCGATGCCCAGGCCGGACCGCAGCCTCCGGTGCCCCTGGTGGATCGCCGCCAGCCAGCCCGCGTACATCGGGAAGCCCTCGGCGACCTTGAGGGTGAGGTCGAAGTCCCACTCGCCCTTGAAGTCCTTGTGCAGGCTGTGGACGTAGTGCGGGTTGAGGGAGGTCGGCAGGACGCGGGTCGGCGCCAGCCGCCCGAGCGCCGTGACGGCCGGGCCGCCGAAGGTGCGGACGGCGGGCGCGGCCGGCATCGACAGGAACGGGCTGTTCAGGAAGAGCCCGTCCACCACGCCGCGCCCAACCCGCCGGCCCGCCCACAGCGCGGCGATCAGCCCGCCGGTCGAGTGCCCGTTGAACAGCAGCTGCCGGTGGCCGTCCAGTTCGCGGATGATCCGGACCGCCTCGTCGATCTCCTCGTCGTGCTCGGTGAGGTGGCGCACGAGGTTCGGCGACTGGTGCGGGCGCAGCGAGCGGCCGTACTTGCGCAGGTCGAGGGCGTAGAAGGAGAACCCGAGCGCGGTGTAGTGGTCGGCCAGGCCGGTCTGGAAGAAGTAGTCGTTGTAGCCGTGGACGTACAGCACGGCCCGCTCCGACCCGGGCACCAGCCGCCGGACGAGCGTCGCGCACACCGCCCCTTCGTAGTCCGGCCGCAGCGTCAGCTCGGCCGCCTCGTAGGGGGCACCCAGGATGTCTTCACGGAACTCCATCTGCCGCCGCACCGTCCTCTGCTCCGTCTGCCGTGTGGGCAGGTGACCGCCCGTTCCACCACCGACGATACCGGCCGGTAGCCGCGCGGCGCACGACGGTTGCCGGTCAGTGGGCGGCCGGGGCGTCGGGCTCCGGCGAGGCGTCGGCCGCTTCGGACGGCGTCCGCGCCTCGGCGGCGTCGACGGCCGCGCCGACGACGCGCAGCGCCTCGGCCAGGTTGCGCCGGGCCCTGGCCTCGCCTTCGTGGTCCCCGACGGCGGCCAGGACGAGGATCGCCTGTCCGAGGGCTTCGACGGCCTCCGGGTAGCGGCCCAGGTCCATCAGCGCCACGCCGATGCCGTTCCAGTTGGCCGCCGCGCCCTGGTGGTGCTCGGTGTCCTGGCAGATGGCCAGGGACCACTGGTGCGCCTCAAGCGCCTCCTCGGAACACCCCGCATAGGAGAGGGCGTTCCCCAGGTAGTTCAGTGCGAGGGCCTCTCCGTGGCGATCGCCGAACTCCCGGAATTCGGCGAGGGCGAGGTCCGCGGCTTCGATCGCCTCCTCGAACCGGGACGTCTGCCACAGGGCGATGTTCAGGTTCGTCAGGACGCTGGCCGCCCGGTGGCGCTCGCCGAGTTCCCGGAAGAGGTCCCGGGACTGCTCCAGGACTTCGACCGCCCCGGCGAAGCGGCCCGTGTCACAGAGCACCTTGCCCGTGCCGGCCAGGGCGACCGCCTCCGCCACACGGTCGCCGGAGCCCCGACAGATGTCCAGGGCTTGGGCGAGCAGGTCCAGGGCCTCCTCATGGCGCTGCTGCTCTCCCAGGAGCACGCCGAGGTTGATCAGCACCGCGCCTTCGTCCTGATCCCCGCGGGCCCGATGGATGGCGAGGCCGTCATGGAGCACCTCGGCCGCTTCGTCGAAACGGCCGGCATGGCGCAGCGCGCTGCCGAGGTTCGCGCATGTCAGCGCCTCACCGGCCGAGTCGCCGAGGGATCGGTAGATCGCCCGGGAGTGGTGGTGCGCCTCGATCGCCTCCTCGAACCGGAGCGCGTGCGCCAATGCCAGGCCGTGATGGCTCGACGCACCCGCCACGGCACTCGGTCGACCGACCGCTCTCGACGCCGTCAGGGCGGTGGCCGTCACCGCGAGGACGTCGTCGGTGCGGAAGTGTCGGGCCAGGGAAGGCGCCACGGCCCGCGCGAGGGCCAGCACCGCCTCGAACCGCCCCGCTTCGGCGGCCGACTGGACGGTTGCCACCAGGTTGCCGTGCTCACGTTCCAGCCAGGCCATCGCGGCGGCGCGGTCCCCGAACCGGCCGGCGGAGGCCTCGTCCTCCACCTGGGCGGCGGCGTCGGCGGCCACGTCCACGTAGTGGGCCACCAGCCGGTCGACGGCGGCCTCGGCCTCCGCACCGTCCCGCTGGGCGTGCTCCAGGCCGTAGACCCGTACGAGGTCGTGCAGGTACCACCGCCCGCCCTCGGCGCCCTGCTCGATCAGGGCGGTTCCGGCGAGGCGGGCGAGACGGAAACGGGCTTCCCGGGGCTTGCGGTCGATGAGCGCGGCGACGGCGTCGGTGGCGATGTCGGAGCCGGGGTTGAGTGCCAACAGCCGGAATATTCGCGCCAGTTCGGGGTCGAGGCGGCGGTAGGAGCGGTCCAGGGTCAGCCGGATGCCGGTGTCACCGTCGTGCAGCAGGTCGAGGCGGTCGGCGTCGTCCGCCAGTTCGTCGGCGAGTTCGGCCGGGCTCAGGTGCCCGTCCAGGACGACCTGGGCGGCGGCGAGGCGCAGGGCGAGCGGGAGGTGGCCGCACAGCTC
>NZ_JBHUAF010000283.1:0-11265 GCF_042789895.1 Kitasatospora sp. NPDC056783 | reverse complement strand
GCCCCGGACCTCCACGGTCCGGGGCCGCCCCGCTTTCGTACCACCTGGTGCCGCGGCGGTGTGCCGCGCTGCGAGGATGTGAGTTCAGGAAGTTCAGGCGACCGGAACCGGTCGGCCGGGGCCACGGGGGACTACACCTTGGAAGGCGCCCCGGGAGAAGCAAGGGAGGAAGAACGTCATGGTGGTCACGCTCGCCAAGGGCGGCAACGTCTCGCTCACCAAGGCCGCACCGAACCTGACGCAGGTCCAGATCGGCCTCGGCTGGTCGGCCCGTTCGACCACGGGCGCCCCGTTCGACCTCGACGCGAGCGCCCTGATCTGTGGTGGCGGGCGGGTGCTCGGCGACGAGTACTTCGTCTTCTACAACAACCTCAAGAGCCCCGAGGGCTCGGTGGAGCACCAGGGCGACAACCTCACCGGCGGCGACGAGACGGGCGACGACGAGGTGGTCCTGGTCAACCTCGACCTCGTCCCGGCGCAGGCGGACAAGGTGATCTTCGCGGTGTCGATCTACGACGCCGAGGCGCGGCTGCAGAACTTCGGGCAGGTCCGCAACGCCTACATCCGGGTCGTCAACTCGGTCGACGCCCAGGAGATCGCCCGCTACGACCTCTCCGAGGACGCGTCCAGCGAGACCGCGATGATCTTCGGCGAGCTGTACCGCTACGCGGGTGAGTGGAAGTTCCGCGCGGTGGGTCAGGGATACGCCTCCGGCCTGCGTGGCATCGCGCTCGACTTCGGCGTGAACGTACAGTAAGGGCGGAAATCGGACTTATCGCACCCGCCCCGATCATGAGAACAGAAGGCAGTGCGGGGGTGACCTGACCGGGCCGGCCCGGTCAGGGCGCCTCGGGGACGAGGCCGCTCCCGACACGGCCAGAACCCGAAAGGTAGCCAACTCCCGTGTTCCTCCGCACATTCGGCTGGTCGCTCGCGATCACCGCCATCGGCCTGGTCGCGGCCGGACTGCTCTGGGGAGCCCAAGGCTTCGGCATCGTGCTGATCCTCTCCATCCTGGAGATCTCCCTGTCCTTCGACAACGCGGTGGTCAACGCCACGGTGTTGAAGCGGATGAACCCGTACTGGCAGAAGATCTTCCTGACCGTCGGTGTGCTCATCGCGGTCTTCGGCATGCGCCTGGTCTTCCCGCTGCTGGTCGTCGGCCTCACCGCGAAGCTCAGCCCGGCGACGGTCATCGACCTCGCGCTGCACTCCGACAAGACCTACGGCGACCTCACCTACGGCCAGTACCTGGAGGCGGCCAACCCGGCCATCGCGGCCTTCGGCGGCGTCTTCCTGCTGATGATCTTCCTCGACTTCATCTTCGAGGAGAAGGAGTACAACTGGCTGGCCTGGATCGAGCGCCCGCTGGAGAAGGTCGGCAAGCTGGAGGCCCTCTCCAGCGTCGTCGCCCTGGTCGCCCTGCTGCTCGCCTCCAACTTCTTCGCCGGGGAGCACGCGGAGACCGTGCTGCTCGCCGGTGTCCTCGGCCTGGTCACCTACCTGGCGGTCAACGGCCTCTCCTCGATCTTCGAGTCGGGCCTGGAGGCCGAGGAAGAGCGGGAGGAGGAGGCGGAGAAGTCCGGCAAGTCGCTGATCCAGGTCGGCGGCAAGGCGGCGTTCTTCCTCTTCCTGTACCTGGAGGTCCTGGACGCCTCGTTCTCCTTCGACGGCGTGGTCGGCGCGTTCGCCATCTCCAGCGACATCTTCCAGATCACCCTGGGCCTGGGCATCGGCGCGATGTACATCCGCTCGCTGACCGTCTTCCTGGTCCGCAAGGGCACCCTGGACGACTACGTCTACCTGGAGCACGGCGCGCACTACGCGATCGGCGCGCTGGCGGGCATCCTGCTGGTCGGGATCAAGTTCCACATCCCGGAGATCGTCACCGGCCTGATCGGCGTCGCCTTCATCGGGCTGGCGCTCGGCTCGTCGATCGTGCGCAACCGGCGTGAGGGCGCGAACGAGGAACCGGAGCTGGTCGGCGCCGACAAGTAGCCGGCCGACGCGCGAAACGGCCGCTCCCGGGGTTCCCGGGGGCGGCCGTTCGGTGTTCGTGGCCCGGTGCGGTCCGGACGGACGGTCGACCGGTCAGCCGAGCTGCTGCTCGATGGCGCGCAGCTTGCGCTCCAGCGAGTCCAGCTTCGGCATCGACAGGGTGTCGTCGTCGGCCGTCAGGTCGACGGTCGAGCCGCTGCGGGACGACCCGGTGCCGACGGACGAGGAGGACGAGGAGGACGAGTACGTGGAGGACGCGGAGGACGAGTACGCGGAGGACGAGTACGCGGAGCCGACGGCGGCGCGCGGGCGGCGGCCGGTGTCCAGGGCGGCCGACTGGAAGGAGGTCGAGGAGGTGGCTTCGGCTTCCGCGGCTAGGGCAGGCTCCGTAGCGCTCGGGCCGTCTCCGGCAGCCGTGAGGGCGGGTACCTGGCGGCCACCGCGGCCCCGGGAGAGCATGCCGCCCTGGCGGGAGATGGCCTTCAGCTCGGCCCGCTCGCGGCGGTCGGCGGTACGGGCGCGGGCCTTGGCGTCCAGCTTCGCCTGACGCTCCTCGCGCACCTCGTCGACCGCCTCGTCCAGGCTGCGGACGTTCTCCAGCAGCATCAGCGACCAGGCCGCGTAGGTCTCGCGCGGGGCGCGCAGCCAGCGGACGATGCGGATCTGCGGCAGCGGGCGCGGCACCAGGCCCTGCTCGCGCAGCGCGGCCTTGCGGGTCTGCTTCAGCGCCCGGTCGAACAGGATGGCCGCCGAGATCGACATGCCGGAGAAGAACTGCGGGGCGCCGTCGTGGGAGACGCCGCGCGGGGCGTGCACCCAGTTGAACCAGGCCGAGGCGATCGCGAACACCCAGACCAGCAGGCGCGAGCCGAGCGCGGCGTCACCGTGGCTGGCCTCGCGGACGGCGAGGACCGAACAGAACATCGCGGCGCCGTCCAGGCCGAACGGGACGAGGTACTCCCATCCGCCGGACAGGCCCAGGTTCTCCTTGCCGAAGCCGACCAGGCCGTGGAAGGAGAGGGCGGCGGCGACACCGGCACAGCAGAACAGCAGCGTGTACGAGGAGATGCCGTAGATCATCTCCTTGCGGCGGCGGCGCTCCTCGCTGCGCTCCCAGGAGTCGCCGGACTCGTCCTTCTTCGAGCTCTTGAAACGCAGCGTCGCCATCAGGACGGCGACGAACAGCAGGGCTGCGCCGCCGACGACGGTCCAGACCAGCTGTATGGAGGTCAGGTTCATTGCGGGTCGGGCCTCGGGTTTCCGCAGGGGACAGGATCACAGCGCGACACAGGCGTTCAGGACCAGCCGTGCGGGCACTGCCTGACGGTTCGTTCGTCGCCGCACGGCACACCCGCCGAGCCCGCGCAGGGGAGGGCGGGACGCCTGTGCGGCTAGACGATATCGCGTCCGAGGGGGCGGCATGTTACGGGAGGGTGGTCGGCTCCGGCCAATCGACCCGCCGGTCGGGCCCGTTTGGGTAGGGGAGGGGGCGAACGGGGTATCCGATGGCCGGGCCGATGCCCGATCATTGGTCGGCGGACCGTCAGACCGCCTGGCGGGAGCGGGGGGAGAGGACGGCATGGTCTCGATCTGGGAGTACCTGCGCGGGGACAAGAGCTACACCTTCGACAACCCCGGCGGCCAGCACAAGGTCATACTCACCAAGTCGACCCCGCAGCACGCGATCACCGGGGCGGCCGCCACCACCGGCTACCTGTACGTCAACCTGCACTGGACGATGGGATCAGGTGCCGCCCCCCGGTCGAACACCCGGGACTCCGTCAAGCGGTTCTTCAGCCCGCGGTTCCTGCGGCCGCAGGAGCCGGACTCGCCGCAGAACGCCGAGCCGACCAACGTCGACCTCGACCTGGCCTGCCTGTACGAACTCTCCGACGGGTCCACCGGCGTGGTGCAGCCGCTCGGCGGGCTCTTCGGCGACCTCCAGAACGCGCCGTACATCAAGCTCAGCGGCGACGACCAGTACGGGGCGCCGTCCGGCGAGACGATGTACGTCAACCTGGAGAAGAAGGACAAGTTCAAGCGGCTGCTGATCTTCGTCTACATCTACGACGGCACGCCGGCCTTCGAGCAGGCGCACGCGGTGCTGACGATCGTGCCGCAGACCGGCCCCCGCATCGAGATCAAGCTGGAGGAACGGGCCCGGGCGGCGCGCTCCTGCGCGGTGGTGCTGATCGAGAACGCGGGGGACAACCAGCTGACCGTGCGCCGCGAGGTGCGGTACGTCAACGGGTTCCAGGCGGACATCGACCGGCTGTACGGCTTCGGGATGCAGTGGCAGCGCGGGTACAAGGGCGACTGAGAGCGCGTCTCGGGGCGGGGCGGGGCGGGGCGGGCGGGGCCGGGGCGACCGGACGGCCCCGCCTGGGGTCAGCGGGGCTGGAACTGCGGGCCCTGCGGGGGCAGCGCGAAGTCCTCACCGGTGGGCGCCGCGGGCCGGGCCGTCGGCGGCTGCGGGGGGACGGGCGGCTGCTGGCCGGTGCCGGGCTGCGGGTAGCCGTAGCCCGTGGGGCGCTGCGGTGGCGCGGCGGGGTGGTTCGGCTGGGGGTACCCGTAGCCGCTTCCCGGCTGCTGGTACGGGGGCTGCTGTCCGGGGACCTGCTGTGCGGGGACCTGCTGTCCGGCGCCCTGCTGGGGGTAGCCGTAGCCGCCGGTGGGCCGCGGCTGGGGGTAGCCGTACCCCGTGCCGGGCTGCTGGGGGTGGCCGTAGCCGGTGCCGGGCTGGTGGCTCGGGGGCGCGGCGGGCGGCGGCGGCATGGTGGGCGGGGCCGTGGGCGGCGGGGGCACCGGTGCGGCGCCGGCGCCGGTGACGGTCGCCGGTGCGGCCGGGGTCGGTGCGGTGGCCGGGGGCTGGGCGGGCTCGGGCGGCGACTGCGGGACGGCCGGGGCCAGGGTGAAGGTGCCCGGCTCGGGGGTGGTCGAGCGCGGGTCCGGCATCGGGGCGCCGCCGCGCGGGTCGAACGCGCCGGACGTGGTGGCGGGCGACTGGGGCGCCCGGCCCGCGTCGGCCTCCGCCTCGTCGTCCACGGTGATGCCGAAGTCGGTGGCGAGCCCGATCAGCCCGGAGGTGTAGCCCTGGCCGATCGCCCGGAACTTCCAGGCCCCGGACCGGCGGTACAACTCGCCCGCGACCAGGGCGGTGACGTTCTCGGCGTCCTCGATCACGAACTCGGCGAGCGCGGGCGCGCCCTCGCCGGCCGTGGCGTCGAAGAGCAGCAGACGCAGCCCCGGCACCGCGCGGAACGGTCCGCCCTCGGAGGAGCCGGCCAGCACCACGCGGTCCACCTCGGAGGGCAGCTTGCCCAGTTCGACCTCGACCGTGTCGATGATCGAGGCGCCGCCGGAGGTCTGCTGCTTGGGCAGGTGGCGGACCAGGCCGGAGGGGTGGCGCGGCTGGTTGTAGAAGACGAAGTCGGCGTCCGAGCGGACCTTGCCGGTGGCGCCGAGCAGCAGCGCGGACGCGTCCACGTCCGGCGCACCGGGCGTGGCGCTCCAGCGCAGCACGGCGCGGACCGCCGCCGCCGGCAGTGCGATGTTGGCGCCCTTGGCCATCACGTGCGTCATAGCCGACCATCCTGCCCGTTCGCCACCCCTTCGGACAACGTGACCGGACCGGTCCGCGTCGAGTCGGACTTTGCCAAGACTTGCGCTTTCCGAGGTTTGCCGCGGTCGTTTCCGAGTTCGCCGCCGTCGGTTCCATGATCGCCAAACGGATCGGGATGTTCCGGGAGTTCAGTGCCGGGGAACCGGGGCGGGCCCGGTCCCGTCCGTACGATGGACGGTCGAACGGCCCCCGGGGGGTCCGGCGCGGAATGCCCCGCGGCGGCGCGCCCCGGGAACCGTGGCGCCCGGGCGGCCGGTCTGACCAGGGTGTCGTCGGCAACGGGCCGGAGGCCGGTCCACTTCCTGGAGGAGAGCACCTTGCGCCATTTCGGCCACCTCGCCGAGGACGTACGCGGCCGGCTCTTCCTGGAGCAGCCGCGCGCGTTCACCGCGCGCAGCGAGCCGGCGGTGCTCGCCACCGCCCTCGGCGGCACCCTCTACAGTCCGGCCACCAGGCCCGCGCTGGCCGCCGACATCCGCAAACTGGCCGGCCGGGGCGTGGTGTCGATGGTGCTCTGCCTGGAGGACGCGATCGCCGACCACGAGGTGGACGCGGGTGAGCGGAACCTGGTCGAGCAGCTGAATGACCTGGTCAAGGATTTCACCGACTGTGCACACGGCCACCCCCTCCTCTTCATCAGGGTCCGTGCCGCCGCCCAGATCCTCGACCTGGCCGGACGACTCGGCCCGGCCGTCGAACTGCTCAGCGGTTTCGTGCTGCCGAAGTTCACCCCCGCCAACGGCGGCGAGTACCTGGCCGCGCTGTCCGCCGCCGAGGCCGCCACCGGGCGGCGGCTGTTCGCCATGCCCGTCCTGGAGTCCCCCGAACTCGCCCACCTGGAGACCAGGCGGGAGCAGCTGTTCGGCATCGCCGACCTGCTCGCCGGCCACCGCGAGCGGGTGCTCGCCGTCCGGCTCGGGGTCACCGACCTCTGCTCCGCGTACGGCCTGCGGCGCTCGCCCGACCTCACCGCGTACGACGTGGCGCTGGTCGCGTCGGTGATCGGGGACGTGGTCAACGTGCTGGGCCGGGCGGACGGCACCGGGTACACCGTCACCGGGCCGGTCTGGGAGTACTTCCCGGTGCAGGAGCGGATGTTCAAGCCGCAGCTGCGCCGGACCCCGTTCGCGGCCGCGAACGCGGCCGCCGGCGGTGTCGGTGTCGGTGGCGGGTCGGGGGCCGGGGCGGGGACTGGTGTGGGGGGTGGCCGTGTCGGTGGGGGTGGTACCGGGGCCGGGGTGCTCCGGGCCTCCGGGGAGGAGGTCCGCCGGCGGATCATCGAGCACGACCTGGACGGGCTGATCCGGGAGGTCGAACTCGACCGGGCCAACGGCCTGCTCGGCAAGACCTGCATCCACCCCAGCCACGTACCCGCCGTGCACGCCCTCTCCGTGGTCACACACGAGGAGTACTGCGACGCCCTCGACATCCTCCGGCAGGAGCAGGACGGCGGCGGGGTCCTGCGCTCGGCGTACACCAACAAGATGAACGAGGCGCGGCCGCACCGGGCTTGGGCGGAGCGGGTGCTGCTGCGGGCGGAGGTGTTCGGGGTGGCCCGGGAGGACGTGAGCTTCGCGGAACTGCTGGCGGCCTGCCTGTGCGGCTGACCGCTCCCCGGGCTACTCCCCGGGCCGCTCCCCGGAGTGTTCCTCCCGTCGAGCCCGGGCCGTTCCCCCCTGTTCCCGTAGCGCGGATATGACGAACGAACACACGCGCCACCGCACCGTCGCGGCACCGCACGCACCATCGCACGCACGCACCATCGCACCATCGAAGGCAGGACCGGCAGTGACAGCAACACCGCAGACGTGGACCGGCCGTTGGGTCGCCGACCGGGCCGGGATAGCGCTCACCGGCTCCGAGCGCCTCCCCGAACTCGTCGGCCTCGCCCTGCGCTCGGGCAACCCGAAGCGTGCCCACCTGCTGGTCTCCAACGTGCTCGGCAAGCACGTGCCGCAGCGCCCCTCGGTGGTCCACGGCACCGGGCTCGAACTGGGCCTCCGGGTCCGCGAACTGCTCGGCCCGCGGGCCGCCGACCGGGCCGTCGTCCTCGGCTACGCGGAGACCGCCACCGGCCTCGGCCACAGCGTCGCCGACGGCCTGGACGCCCCCTACCTGCACTCCACCCGCCGCCCGGTGCCCGGGATGTCGCCGCTCGGCGGTTTCGAGGAGGAGCACTCGCACGCCACCTCGCACCTGCTGCTCCCCGCCGATCCCGGATTCCTCACCGGGGACGGTCCGTTGGTGCTGGTGGACGACGAGTTCTCGACCGGCCGGACGGTGCTCAACACCATCCGCGACCTGCACGCCCGCCACCCGCGCGGACACTACGTGGTGGTCGCCCTGGTCGACCTGCGTTCCGCGGCCGACCGGCGCCGGCTCGACGAGGCCGCCGCCGAACTCGGCGCCCGGCTGGACCTGGTGGCCACCGCCAGCGGCGGCGTCGAGCTGCCCGAGGACCTGCCGGCCCGGGCCGAGCGGCTGATCGCGGAGGCGGCGCCGGCCGACGTACCCCCGACGGAGGGCGCCGCGCCGCTGGTCCGGGTGGACCTGGACTGGCCCGCCGGGCTCCCGGACGGCGGCCGGCACGGCTTCACCGTCCGCGACCGCGCCCGGCTGGACGCCGTACTGCCGCGGCTGGCCGGGCAGTTGGCAGAGGCGCTGCCCGCCGGGGCGGAGCGGGTGCTGGTGCTCGGCTTCGAGGAACTGATGTACGCGCCGCTGCGCCTGGCCGGCGCCCTCGCCGACCGTCTCGGCGGCGACCGGGTGCGGTTCTCCACCACCACCCGCTCGCCCGTCCTGGCGGTCGACGACCCCGGCTACGCGATCCGCACCCGGCTCGCCTTCCCCGCCCACGACGACCCCCGGGACGGCGGCTCGACCGAGCGCTACGCGTACAACGTCGCCCCCGGCGGCGACCCGGCGCGGCGCTTCGACGCCGTGGTGCTGGTGGTCGACGACGTGGCCGACACCCCGGCCCTGCACCGGGGGGAGCGCGCGCTGCTCGGCCAGCTGCGACGGGTGACCGACCAGGTGGTGCTCGCGGTGCTGCCCTCGCACCGGCCGGTGCGTCCGCTGCCCCGTCCCCTGTACGGGCCGGCCTTCTCCTCCTACCCGGCGGACGAGGTGGCCTGGCTGCTCAAGGACCTCTCCGGGGTCGCGCTGGAGGCCCCGACCGAGGAGCGCGAGGAGGCCGTCCAGAACGGCGGCGCGCACTACGCCGAGTCGCTGCCGGTCGAGTACCAGCCCAGCCCCGAGTACCAGGAGCTGTTCCACCAGGCGCTGCGCGGCTCCGCCCGCCGGATCGCGCTCGGCGTCGGCACCGTCGCGGAAACGTTGCTGCGGGAACGCGGCCCCGGCCTGGTGCTCGCCTCGCTGGCCCGGGCCGGCACCCCCGTCGGCGTCCTGATCCGCCGCTGGCTGGCCTTCGCACACGGCCTGTCCGTGCCGCACTACGCGCTCTCGATCGTGCGCGGCCGCGGCATCGACCCGGTCGCCCTGCGCTACCTGGCGGCCCACCACCGCGCGCGCGACGTCGTGTTCGTGGACGGCTGGACCGGCAAGGGAGCGATCACCCGCGAACTCGCCGACGCCCTGGCCGGCACCGGCTTCGACCCGGACCTCGCGGTGCTCGCCGACCCGGGCCGCTGCGTGCGGACGTACGGCACCCGGGACGACTTCCTGATCCCGTCCGCCTGCCTCAACTCCACCGTCTCCGGCCTGGTTTCGCGCACCGTGCTGCGGCCCGGACTGATCGGACCGGACGACTTCCACGGTGCCAAGCACTACGCCGACCTGGCCGGGAGCGACGTCTCGGCGGTCTTCCTCGACACGGTGGCGGCCCGCTTCGGCGAGGTGCGGGCTGCGGCGGTCGAGCACGCCGAGCGGCTCGCCGCCGACCCGGACCGGACGCCCGACTGGGCCGGCTGGGCCGCCGTCGAGCGGATCAGCGCCGAGTACGGCATCGACAACGTCAACCTGGTCAAGCCCGGCGTCGGCGAGACCACCCGGGTGCTGCTGCGCCGCGTCCCGTGGCGGATCCTCGCCCGGCGCGGCGCCGGCGTCGACCTCGACCACGTCCGGCTGCTCGCCGCCCAGCGAGGCGTCGTGGTCGAGGAGGTGGACGGTCTGCCGTACACCTGCGTCGGCCTGATCCACCCCCGCTACAGCCGGGGCGCGACCGGGGGAGACGGGCGGAGCGTGGTGACCGAGAGCAAGGGGAGGAAGACCTGATGGGTGTTCTGGTGGCCAGCGACCTCGACCGGACGCTGATCTACTCCGAGCGGGCGATGGCCCTGGACACGTCGGACCGGCCCGCGCCGCGGCTGCTCTGCGTCGAGGAGTACCAGGGGCGGCCGCTGTCCTTCATGACCGAGCGGGCCGCCGCCCTGCTCGCCGAACTCGCCCGGAAGGCCTGCTTCGTCCCGGCCACCACCCGGACGCCGGAGCAGTACGGGCGGATCCGCCTGCCCGGTCCGACACCGGACTGGGTCCCCGGGTACGCGATCTGCGCCAACGGCGGGCAGCTGCTGGTGGACGGCGTGCCGGACCGCGACTGGCGGGCCGAGATCACCGGGCGGATCGCCGCCGGCTCTGCCCCGTTGGAGGAGGTGGTCGGGCGGCTCGCGCTGTGCGCCGCCCCGGAGTGGACGCGCAAGCGGAGCGTCGCCGACGAGCTGTTCGCCTACCTGGTGGTCGAGCGGGCCGCGCTGCCGGAGGGCTGGCTGGCGGAGCTGACCGGCTGGTGCGCCGAGCGCGGCTGGACGGTCTCCCTCCAGGGGCGCAAGGTGTACGCGGTGCCGGTGCCGCTCACCAAGAGCGCGGCCCTGGCCGAGGTCGTCCGGCGCGGTGGCGGGGCGGACGGCGTCGGCGGAGCGGGCGTCGGCGGCGGTGGGGCGGGCGTCGGGGCGGGCGTCGGCGGCGGTGGGGCGGGCGTCGGCGCGGTCACCGTGCTGGCGGCCGGGGACTCGCTGCTGGACGCGGACCTGCTGCTCGCGGCGGACGCGGGCTGGCGCCCGGGGCACGGCGAACTCGCGGACAGCGGCTGGACGGCCCCCGGCGTCACCGTCCTGGCGGAGGTGGGGGTGACGGCGGGGGAGGAGATCGTCCGGCGGTTCCTGGCCGCTGCCTCCGGTGGCTCCGCTGCCTCCGATTCGGCCGGTGTCCCGGCCGAACCCGAGGTCTCCGGTTAGGCCCGGTGCCACCTGCCCAGCCGGCCCCGCGTGGGCGATGACCTGCGAAATCCGCCGTTATCCGCCGTTATCCGTCGTTGGACGACATCGAGGTCACGGGCATCGCGGTCAGGCCCTGTCCGGCCCTAGGCCGTGTTTTAGGTCGGGGTTCTGGTCCGTGCCGCGCACCGGGATGATCACGGTATGGGGCGTGGGGATCTTTCCGATGAGCAGTGGTCGGTGTTGGAGTCGTTGCTGCCTGCGGCGGGGGTGGGCCGCAGGTCGCCGGGTCGGCGGCGGCTGGTCGACGGTGTGCGGTGGCGGGTGCGGACCGGGGTTCCGTGGCGGGACCTGCCGGGTGAGTACGGACCCTGGCAGGCCGTGTACGGGCTGTTCCGGCGCTGGCAACGGCAGGGCGTGTGGGCGCGGTTGCTGACGTTGTTGCAGGCACGGGCCGATGCGGCCGGGCTGATC
>NZ_JBHUAF010000282.1:0-11293 GCF_042789895.1 Kitasatospora sp. NPDC056783 | reverse complement strand
GGGCGGGTCCGGGGGCCTCCGGGAGGGCCTGCGGCGGTCAGATGACCGTCTCGGCCTCCAGGTAGCGCTCCTGCGGGACGGTCTTCAGCTCGGCGACCGCCTCCGCCAGCGGCACCAGGTTGATGTCGGTGCCCTGGAGGGCGGTGATGTGACCGAAGGCGCCCTTGTGGACGGCCTCGACGGCGTGCCAGCCGAAGCGGGTGGCGAGCACCCGGTCGTAGGCGGTCGGGGTGCCGCCGCGCTGGGTGTGGCCGAGGATCACCGGGCGGGCCTCCTTGCCGAGGCGGTGCTCCAGCTCGCGGGAGAGCTGGGTGGCGATGCCGGTGAAGCGCTCGTGGCCGTAGATGTCCTTGGTGCCCTCTTCCCAGTGCATGGTGCCGGGCTCGGGCTTGGCGCCCTCGGCGCAGACCACGATGGCGAACTTCTTCTGGCGGTCGAAGCGCTCCCGGACGACCTCGGTGAGCTTGTCGATGTGGAACGGGCGTTCCGGGACGACGATGGCGTGCGCGCCGGCCGCCATGCCCGCGTTCAGCGCGATCCAGCCGGTGTGCCGGCCCATGACCTCGACGACCATGACGCGCTGGTGGGACTCGGCGGTGGTCTTCAGCCGGTCCAGCGCCTCGGTGGCCACCGAGACCGCGGTGTCGAAGCCGAAGGTGACGTCGGTGGCGGCGATGTCGTTGTCGATGGTCTTCGGCACGCCGACGATCGGCAGGCCCGCGTCGCTCATCAGCTTGGCGGCCTTCAGCGTCCCCTCGCCGCCGATCGGGATGACCGCGTCCAGACCGAGGTCCGAGCAGTACTTCTTGGCCCGTTCGACGCCGTCCCGCAGGTGGCTGGGCTGGACCCGGGAGGAACCGAGGATGGTGCCGCCCTGGGCCAGGATTCCGCTCACCGAGTCCAGGGTCAGGGGGCGGTGGTGGCCCTCCAGGAACCCGCGCCACCCGTCCTCGAACCCGATGATCTCGTCGCCGTGGTCGACCACCCCCCGGTGGACCACGGAGCGGATCACCGCGTTCAGTCCGGGGCAGTCACCGCCGCTGGTCAGCACTCCGATACGCATTAGCTTTGCAACTCCCGAGCAGAACCGAGGAACGGCCGGACTACAGGCTGGGACGACGAGCCGTCACCGTAACGCGGCGCCTCCACACCGCGGTGGCGGGGAGGTGGCCGTGGGGTGAAGGACCGGCCGGGTCCGGACGGAACGCCCGGAAACGGCCGTGAAGTCGAGCATACGGCCCCTGGTCCGGCCGGGCAGGAGCCGACGCGGGAGCGGCGCCGTCGGCGCCCCCGCGTGGAAGTGCGGCCTGCTGCCGAGGAGGGTGTGCAGTAGGCAGCCCCATTGTGGTACGTCCGGGGCCGTCCGGGGACCGGGTGACCGCATGGCGGGCACCCGGCCGGGACGGCCCCGGCGTACTACTGGGGACGCGTCGCGGCCGCGATGCGCTCGGCGCGCAGCGCGTCGTACCAGGTGGTGTCGGCCGGCGGCAGGGCGCTGACGTCCAGCGCCAGCTTCAGCAGCATGTCGGCCACCGCGGGGTTGCGCGCCAGCACCGGGCCGTGCAGGTAGGTGCCGAAGACGGTGTCCCGCCAGGCGCCCTCGGTGCCGTCCCCGGTGCCGTTGCCGCGGCCGACGCTGACCGTGGCGAACGGCTGAACGCCCTGGCCGAGGTGGGTGACGCCCTGGTGGTTCTCGAAGCCGGTCAGCTGCGGCAGGCCGAGCCGAGGGTCGACGTCGGCGAGCACGTCGCCGACGCAGCGCTCGCCCTCGCCGCGGGCGGTCCAGACGTCGAGCAGGCCGAGGCCCGGCTCGCGCTCGCCGAGGTCGTTGATGAACTCGTGGCCCATGATCTGGAAGCCGGCGCAGACGCCGAAGATGATCGCGCCGTTCTCGGCGGCGCGCACCAGCCCGGTGTCGGCGCGCAGCCGCTCGGCGGCCAGGCGCTGCGGGCGGTCCTCGCCGCCGCCGATCAGGTAGATGTCACCGCTGGTGGGGATCGCCTGGTCGGAGCGGACGTCGATCCGGGTCACGTTGAGGTGGCGCTGGCGGGCCCGGCGCTCCACGACCAGGGCGTTGCCCCGGTCGCCGTAGGTGCTGAGCAGGTCCGGGTAGACCCAGACCACGCGCAGGCTGCTCTCACTCATCCTCGAAGGCCTTCCGTCACGTAAAGACTGGTGTGCGGGCGCGGCATCAGCCGGCCACGACCTTCCGCAGCTGCTGGAAGGCGGTGTAGTTGGCGATGGCCTCGATCCGGCCGGGCGGCGCCATCCGGACGGCCTGCTCCAGCGTGTCCACCACGTGGAACTGGAGCCCGGCGACCTCCAGGCGGACGGCCAGGTCCAGCTTGCGCTGGCCCATCACGAAGACCGGGTGCCCGGCGAGGCGCTCGTAGTCGACGTCCCACAGCCAGGAGGTGTCGGTGCCGTCGGCGTCGAGGGCGTTGACGGAGAGGATCACCGGGGCGGGCGGGCCGTCGATCAGCGAGAAGGTCTCCAGCCAGCCGGCCGGGTTCTTGGCCAGCAGCAGGCGGATGTCCCGGCCCTGGTACTGGACGACGTCGTAGCGGCCGGCCACGGCGGCGACCGAGCGCATCCGCTCCAGGGCGACCTGCGGGGGGACGCCGAACACGGCGGCGACGGCGGCCGAGCTGGTGGCGTTGGCCAGGTTGGCCCGGCCGGGCAGCTGGAGCTGGATCGGCCAGGCGCCGCGCTGCGGGTCGATCACGTGGGTGCCCTGGAGCGCCCAGTGCGGGTTGGGCCGGCGGAAGCCGCAGTCCTGGCAGAACCAGTCGTCGCCGGGGCGCTGCATCACACCGCCGCAGGCGGGGCAGGACCAGGCGTCCTCCTTCCAGGCCTGCCCGGCGGCCACCCAGACCACCTTCTTGCAGGAGGAGGCGGCCCAGGTCACCAGCGGGTCGTCGGCGTTGGCGATGACCACGGCCTCGGTGTTCTGCAGGCCCTCGCGCCACTTCTCGGCCATCATCCGGGTCTCGGCGGCGCGGTCGAGCTGGTCGCGGGAGAGGTTGAGCAGGGCGATCGCCTTGGGGCGGGTGTCGCGGGCGACCGTCGCCAGGTACTTCTCGTCGACCTCGATCACGCCGAAGCGGGCGTCCGTGCCGCCGGCCAGGGCGGAGGTGATGCCGGCGGGCATGTTGGCGCCCAGGGCGTTGGAGACCACGGGGCCGGCGGCGCGCAGCGCCTCGGCGATCAGGCGGGTGGTGGTGGTCTTGCCGTTGGTCGCGCTGACCAGGACGACGTCGAGGTGGTCGGCGAGGGTGGCGAGCAGGTCGGGGTCGAGCCTGAGGGCGACCTTGCCCCCGATCACCGAGCCGCTCCCGCGTCCGGCCTTGCGCGACACGGCGGCGGCGACCCGGCCGGCGGTGACCGCGATCTTGGCGCGGGCCGGCAGCGAGGCGTCGCGTGCGCCTGTGGGCTCCGATTCGGTGCCTGCCATGCTCAGTGGTTCCTCCTTGCTGCGGCACCACCCGTGGCCGGATAACGGGCCGTCGGGCGGCGGGGACGGGGATCAGCCTACCGACTCCGTCGCCCGTCCGGACGATCCGGACCCCGTGCCGCCTGCTGCGACGCGTTCGCGGGTGCTGCTGACGGCCCGTCGAGGAGGACGGTGTACGGAGGGACCTCTCGCTCCTTCAGGACGCCCACCGGGGTCGCCGGGTTCCCGAGCCGTCCGAGTGAGGATGTGGTGAAGAACGGATCAGCGGCCCGGACGGTGGCCGCAGCCGGCGGTCTCCTCGGCGGCCAGCGTGGCGGTGATCACCAGGGTGCCGTCCTCGGCGTGGAAGTCGAGCGGTGCGCCCAGCCGGCGCATCGTGGCGATCAGCCCGGTGTTGCCGCCCTGGGTCACCGCGTAGACCGTGCGGACGCCGGAGGTGCGGGCCGCCGCCGACAGCCGCCGCAGCAGTGCCAGGCCCAGCCCGTGCCGCTGCCAGGCGTCCTCGACCAGGACGGCCAGCTCGGCCTCGTCGTCGTCCCACATCAGGTGCCCGAGCGCGACGATCCGTCCGTCCGGGGCGGTCACCACGAGGCTGCGGCCGTGCCGGGGGTCCAGCAGGTGGTCCAGGTAGCGGCCGGCGTCGCGGACCGGGCCGTGGTAGCGCAGCCGTAGCGAGGCGGGGGAGCAGCGGCCGTGCATCGCCAGGGCCGCCGTCCGGTCGGCCGGACCGGCCGGGCGCACCAGCAGTTCGGTCCCGTCCGGCAGTGACAGCCGGGACGTGCCCTCCGGTCCCGGGCCGGCGGCGCGGCCGGCGGGTGGGTGCGGGCGGACGGTCCGGGACGGGCCGCCGCCGGCGCCGTCCGGCCGGACGGACTGGCCCTCGGCCGCCGCGCACCTGCGGTCGGACCTGCGGAAGGGCCGGTGCCAGAGCCGTTCGGGGCGCGTGCGCGATGCCTTCATGACGCCGACGCTACCGACAGTGCGCTTCCGTTCGGTTACGTGATCGTGAACGCGTGAATGCCCCGGGGTGCGGCCGGGGTGCGGATGGGACCGGGGCGGGACCCGGGTGGGACCGAGTGGTCCCCGGGCCGGGAGGGCGGCGGCGCAGATCCGGACCGATGCCTCAGGCGGCCGGGACGGCGGGCGGCCGACGGTGGATGGCGTCCCCGGTGCCCCGCCGCCCCGCCTGCCCCCGGCGCCCCGATTGTCCCGGCGCCCTGGTGCCTCCGGTGCCCCTGGTGAGCAGGAGGCCGGGCCCGTCCGTCCACGCACCGAAAGCCGCCACCATGCGCGACACCCCGTCCGTCCCCACCACCGACTCGGCCGCCTCCGCCGTCCCGCACGCCCGCCGCTCCCCGGTCGGCGTCGCGCTCCCCGGTCTGCTCGACCGGCAGGCGCGCACCCGGCCCGGCGCTCCGGCCGTCCTCGGCACGGGCGGCGGCCTGACCTTCCGGCAGCTGGCCGGGAACGCCTGCCGGCTGGCCGCGCGGCTTCGCCGCCTGGGCGCCGGCCCGGACGGCTGCGTCGGCCTGTACGTCGAGCCGTCCGTCGAACTCGTCGCCGGCACCTGGGGCGTCCTGTACGCCGGGGCCGGCTACCTGCCGCTGTCGCCCGAGTACCCCGAGGACCGGCTCCGCTACATGATCGAGGACAGCGGCACCCGGATCGTGCTCACCCAGGCGCACCTGCGCGAACGGCTGGCCGCACTGGTCCCGGCCGGGACCGCGGTCGTCACCTTCGAGGAGGCCCCGCCGCTGCCGGACGCGCCGGAGGAGGGGGCCCTCGCACCGGAGTCGCTGGCCTATGTGATCTACACCTCGGGCAGCACCGGCCGTCCCAAGGGCGTGATGATCGAGCACCGCTCGGTGGTCTCCCAGCTGCGCTGGATGCACTCCGCCGGGCACCTCGGGCCCGAGGTCACGGTGCTCCAGAAGACCCCGATGAGCTTCGACGCCGCCCAGTGGGAGATCCTCGCCCCGGCCGTCGGCGCCCGGGTGGTGGCCGGCACGCCCGGCCTCCACCGCGACCCGGAGGCGCTGGTCGCCGCCGTGCGGGAGCACGGGGTGACCGCGCTCCAGTGCGTGCCCACCCTGCTGCGGGCGCTGCTCGACACCGAGGGCTTCGCCGACCGCACCGGTCTGACCACGGTGTTCGCCGGTGGCGAGGCGCTCTCCCGGCGGCTCGCCCGCGACTTCGGCCGGGCCCTGCCGCGGGCCGCGCTGGTCAACCTGTACGGCCCGACCGAGTGCACCATCAACGCCACCTGGCACCTGGTGGACCCGGCCGAACCGGGCGACGGCGCGGGTTCGGTGCCGATCGGCCGGCCGGTGGCCGACACCCGGTGCTACGTGCTGGACGACGAACTGGTGCCGGTCGCCGCCGACGGCGTCGGCGAGCTGTACCTCGGCGGCGTCCAGCTGGCCCGCGGCTACCTGAACCGGCCGGAGCTGACCGCCGAGCGGTTCGTCACCTCCCCGTTCGCGTCCGACGAGCGGCTCTACCGCACCGGCGACCTGGCGCGGTGGAACCCGGACGGCACCCTCCAGTTCGCCGGCCGGGTGGACAACCAGGTCAAGCTGCGCGGGTACCGGGTCGAACTGGACGAGATCGCCCGTGCGATCGAGGAGCACACCTGGGTGCGCCGCTCGGCCGCCGTCGTCACCGGCGACGACCGCACCGGGCACCCGAACCTGGTCGCCTGCGTCGAGCTCGACCCTCGCGAAGCGGCCCTGATGGACCAGGGCAGCCACGGCGGGCACCACCGGTCCAAGGCCAGCAAGCTCCAGGTCAAGGCCCAGCTGTCCGACCCGGGCCTGCGCGACCGGGCCGGGCTGGAAGGCCGCGAGCGGGTCCCGCTGCCCGGCCGGAAGGAGACCGAGGTCCAGCGCCGGGAGGTCTTCGCCCGCAAGACCTACCGCTTCTACGAAGGCGGCGCCGTCACCCGGGACGACCTCACCGCGCTGCTCGCCCCGCGCCCGGCCGTCGGGTTCGGCCGCGCCCTGGAGCTGCTGAGCCTTCCCGAACTCGGCCGCGTCCTGCGGTGGTTCGGCCAGTTCCACAGCGAGGAGCGGCTGCTGCCCAAGTACTCCTACGCCTCGCCCGGCGCCCTGTACGCGACCCAGTTGTACCTGGAGACCGGCGGCCTGGACGGGCTCGCGGCCGGGCTGTACTACTACCACCCCGTCGAGCACGCCCTGGTCCGGATCGGGCCCGCCGAGCCCCGGGCGCAGGCGTACCTGACGCTGCACTTCTCCGGCCGGCACGGTGCCATCGAGCCCGTCTACAAGAACAACATCCGGGAGGTGCTGGAGTTCGAGACCGGCCACATGCTGGGCGTCCTGGAGGAGGTGCTGCCCGAGTACGGGCTGGACGTGCGCCCGCTGGGCCTCGACCCGGCGGCCGAGGCGCGGCTGGACGTCGCCGAGGAGGACCACTACCTGGGCGCCTTCGCGGTCGTCCGGGCCGACGGCGCGGCGCGGCCCGAGTGCGCCGAACTGTACGTCCAGGCCCACGGCGACCGGGTGCGCGGCCTGCGGGGCGGGCTCTAC
This sequence comes from Kitasatospora sp. NPDC056783, assembly GCF_042789895.1. Classification (NCBI taxonomy): domain Bacteria; kingdom Bacillati; phylum Actinomycetota; class Actinomycetes; order Kitasatosporales; family Streptomycetaceae; genus Kitasatospora; species Kitasatospora sp. NPDC056783. The sequence goes on along the minus strand of NZ_JBHUAF010000282.1, from coordinate 4,291 downwards.
CGGTACGCCGAGGGCGAGTTGACCCACGTCTCGGACGAGGTCGTGGAGTCCCGGCACGTGATCGCGATCAACCAGGCCGTCTACGCCCGGGCCGCGTTCGGCATCACCGCCGTCAGCCGCGCCCGGGAGGAGTGGCTGGAGTACGTCGCGCTCGGCGCGGTGCTGCACCGCCTCCAGCGCAACGGCCTGGCCCTGGGCCTGATGTCCTCCGGCTACAGCTCCAAGTCCGGCCACCCGCTGCCCGCTTCGCGCCGCATCGACGAGATCCTGGCCGGCCGCGGCATCGCCCCGGGCCCGTCGTACTTCTTCCTCGGCGGCAAGGTCAGCGAGGAGCAGATCCGCAGCGAGGGCATGCGCGAGGACGCCGTCCACATGAAGGGCCCGGCCGAGATCGTCAAGGACGAACTGGCCAGGTTGCTGCCCGACTACATGCTGCCCAACCGGGTGCTGGTGCTGGACGCCCTGCCGCTCACCGCGAACGGCAAGGTGGACCTGAGGGCGCTGGCCGCCTCCGAGGCCGTCCGCACGGCCGAAGCGCGCGGCGAGTTCGTGGCCCCGGGCACCGAGCACGAGCGGTGGCTGGCCGAAGCCTGGGGGCAGGCGCTGAAGTACCAGGACGTGTCGGTGACGGACGAGTTCTTCGCCGTCGGCGGGAACTCGCTGATCGCCGTCGCCCTGGTCCACCGGATCAACCGGGAGTTCGGGACGGCGCTGCCGCTCCAGGTGGTGTTCGAGTGCCCCCGGCTGGGCGACCTCGCGGCACGGATCTCCGGGGCGGCCGGCCGGCCGGCCTCCCGGCTGGTGCGGCTGAGGACGGGGGAACGGGGCCGGCCGGTGTTCTGCTGGCCGGGCCTGGGCGGCTACCCGATGAACCTGCGCCCGCTCGCCGCGGAGGCGAGCGACGGACGGGCCTTCTACGGCGTCCAGGCGCACGGCATCAACGAGGGCGAGACGCCGTACGCCACGATCCGGGAGACGGCCGCCGCCGACCTCGCCGAACTGCGGCGGGTGCAGCCCGAGGGGCCGTACACGCTGTGGGGCTACTCCTTCGGCGCCCGGGTGGCCTTCGAGGCGGCCTGGCAGCTGGAGCGGGCGGGGGAGCGGGTCGCGGACCTGCTGCTGATCTGCCCCGGCAACCCGAAGGTCCGCCGGGCCGACGGCGGGCGGTACGGCCGGGAGTCCTCGTACGCGAACCCGGCGTACCTGACCATCCTGTTCTCGGTGTTCGCCGGTGCGGCCGGCGGGCCCGGACTGGAGCGCTGCCTGGCGGAGACGGTGGACGAGCCGACCTTCGTGGCCTCCGTGCACCGGATGCTGCCGGAGCTGGACGAGGAGGTGATCCGGCGGATCGCCCGGATCGTCGGCGGGACCTACGAGTTCGAGTACAGCTTCCGAGAGCTCGCCGAACGGCGGCTGGACGCCCCGGTGACCATCTTCAAGGCCGCCGGCGACGACTACTCCTTCATCGAGGGCAGCACCGGCTACTCGGCGAAGGCGCCGACCGTGGTCGAGCTGGCGGGCGACCACTACGGGGTGCTGCGGGAACACGGGGTGGCGGAGCTGGCCGCCGCGATCCGGGCGGCGGGGCGACCGACGCGGTGACCGCGCCCCGAGCGGACACGCTCACGGACGGCCCAGGGTCCGTGAGCGGGGGAGCCCCTTCGGATAGGGATGGCTCGGCTTTCCGCCGAACCCGTCTCCTCCGAAGGGGCTCCCTGTGTCCGTGAAGACCGCGTCCGTGAAGACCGCGTCCGTCAAGAACTCCGCCCTGGCCGCAGCCTGTTGCGCCCTGCTGCTGGCGTTGCCGCTCGCCCTCGCCCAGCCGGCCGCCGCTTCCCAGGACAGCGGCCCCAAGACGCCGGAGGAGGCCGCCGCCTGCCGGGCGGTGGTCGGCACCCTGTTCGGCGGCTTCGGCGCGATGCTCGCGAACAAGGCCTGTGTCATCCGGCCCGCGGACCAGGGCTGAGCGCGTCCGCCGGAACGCCGGTGCGTGAGCTCGGTGCGTTGACATACCATCCGTGAATTCGTTCAGCATTTGATCATGTGAGTGAAATGAGACGGGCGGTATGGAATCCGAGCAGTCCCCTGAGGAACCCGGCGGTCTGAAGGCGATCTGGGCGAACACCCTGGAGCCGGTGGCTCCGCTGCCCTGGTACCGCCGGGTGTCCCTGAAGCTCGTGGGGGCGGGGGTGGTCGTGGTGGGCCTGGCGACCGCGCTGACAGTGGCGGCCGTGACCGGTGCGGGGGCCCCGACCAAGCACCAGGTCGTGATGGCGGACGAGATCGGCCACCAGGTGCGGATACCGGAGGACGCGAGCCCCGAGGTGCTGCGCGCCGCCTTCGGGGAGCGGGCGAAGGCCTTCAGGTACCAGGACCTGACGGTCGGCCACTACGGTGCCGTGAGGTCGGCCAAGGCCGAGTTGACGGTGATCGGACTGACCGGGAGCTTCAGGGACCCGCAACGGGAGCTGAACGGGTACTTCGGCGACCTGGCGCGGTCCAGCATGTGGCAGGAGACCGTGTCGGAGCGCGCGCCCTACCCGCCGGGACCGCTCGGCGGCGCCCTGGAGTGCGCGGCGCTGGACTACACGACCACGCAGGAGACCACCTGCGTGTGGGCGGACGCCGACACCGTCGGCATCGTCACGGACAACACCGGCCGGACCGCCCCCGAGGACCTGGCGCAGCGGGCGCTGGAGGTCCGCGAGGCGGTCGAGGTCGCGGCGGAGGACTGACGGCCGGCCGGACCGGCGCCGGCCGGTCCGGCCCCGCTACCCGAGCAGCTCGCGCGCCGCCGCCTTGACCTCGGTGAGCAGCAGTCGCAGGTCGTCCTCCGTCGTGGCGGCGTTGAGCAGGCAGGCGCGGAGCATCTCCGTCGTGCCGAGGCGGGCGCCGGTGACGAACACCCGGCCGCGCCGCTGGACGGCGACGGGGATCTCGCGGTTGAGGGCGTCGAGGCCGGCCCCGTCCAGGCCGGGGGCACGGTGGCGAAACGCCACGATCGAGGTCTGCACCTCGGCGAGCAGCTCCAACTCCTCGTCCGCCTCGACGAGTTCGCCGAGGCGTCGGGCCAGCGCGGTGCACCGGGCGATGTCCCGGGCGAGGCCGGCGCGGCCCTTGTGGGCGATGGTGGCCCAGACCTTGAGGGCGCGGAAGGGGCGGGTCTGCTCGGTGCCGTACTCGGAGAACCAGCCGAGCGCGCCCGCCGCCTCGTCGCGCAGGTAGGACGGGACGAGGCTGAAGGTGCCGCGCAGCTCGTCGGCGTCGCGGACCAGCGCGCAGCCGCAGTCGACCGGGACGCCGAGCCACTTGTGCGGGTCGAGGGCGAGCGAGTCGGCGCGCTCCAGGCCGGCGTAGCGGTGGGCGATCGCCGGGTCGAGCCGGCCGAAGGCCCCGTACGCGCCGTCCACGTGCAGCCAGAGGCGCTGCTCCTCGCACAGGTCGGCGATCGGGCCGAACTCGTCCACCGCGCCGGCGCCGACGGTGCCGGCCGAGGCGACCACCAGGAAGGGCAGCAGACCGGCCGCGCGGTCGCGCTCGACGGCCGACCGCAGGTCGTCCGTGTCCAGCCGGCCGTCGGGGCCGGTGGCGACGGTGCGCAGGTGCCGGCTGCCGAGGCCGAGGAGCTCGGCGGCCTTGCGGACGCAGGAGTGGGTCTCGCCGGTGACGTAGCCGACCAGTGGCGGCAGGCCCGCGAGCCCGTCCTCGCGGACGTTCCGGCCGGCCCGGCGGGCGGCGCGGTCGCGGGCGGCGGCGAGGCAGACGATGGTCGCCATCGAGGTGCCGGAGGTGAGCAGGCCGCCGCCGGCCGGGTGCGGGAAGCCGACCAGCTCGGCTATCCAGCGGACCACGGCGCGCTCCAGGTGGACGTCGGCGTGGTCGCCGCCCGCCGAGCTGGGGTTCATGGCCGAGGCGGCGAGGGTGGCGAGCACCCCGGCGGGGGCGGGGGCGGAGTTCACCCAGCCGAAGAAGCGCGGGTTGCCGTTGCCCATCGGGTACGGCAGGACGTCGCGTCCGATGGCGTCGATCAGCTCGTCGAGCGGGCGGCCCTCGGCGGGCAGCGGGGCGTCCAGCAGGGCCTGGCGGGCGGCGTCGTCCATGGGCTGCCAGATGGGGCGTCCGGGCAGTTCGGCGAGGTAGTCGGAGACGAGGTCGGCGGTGGTGCGGGCGGCGGCGCGGAAGTCCTCGGTGGTCATGGCGTGCTCCAGGGAGGCCGGGGAGGCGGGCGCGGCGTCCTCGGCGCACCGTGGTCCGGTGATCTTACGGAGAGGTGATCGTATGCAGAAGGGCC
>NZ_JBHUAF010000281.1:0-11305 GCF_042789895.1 Kitasatospora sp. NPDC056783 | reverse complement strand
ACGCGCCCCCGCCCCCTTCGCGCCGAAAGGTCCCCCGTGCCCCAGCACGCCCTGCTCGCCCATGACGTCGTCCGCCACCTCGGCGGCCGACGCGTCCTCGACGGCGTCTCGCTGACCGCCGCCCCCGGCCACCGGATCGGCCTGATCGGGGAGAACGGCGCCGGCAAGTCCACCCTGCTGCGGGTGCTCGCCGGCGTGGACGAACCCGACGCCGGAAGCGTCACGCGCCCCGCGGCCCTCGGTTTCCTGCACCAGGAGATGCCCTTCGAGACCGGGACCACCATCTCCGCGGTCCTGGACGACGCGCTGCGCGAGGCCCGCGCGGACCTCGCCGAACTCGACCGGCTCGGCGCGGAGATCGCCCGCCTCCCGGAGTCCGCCCCCGGCCATCCGGGGCTCCTGGCCGCCTACGCCGAACGGCTGGAGCAGGCCCGGTACCGGGAGTCCTGGGACGCCGACCGCCGTGCCGAGCTGGTCCTCGACGGGCTGGGCCTCGACGCGTTCGGGCACGACCGCACGCTCGGCTCGCTGTCCGGCGGGCAGCGCGGCCGCCTCGCCCTGGCCGCGCTGCTCGTCCGCCGCCCGTCCGCGCTGCTGCTGGACGAACCGACCAACCACCTCGACGACGACGCCGCCGCCTTCCTGGAGGAGCAACTCCGCGCGCTGCCCGGCACCGTGGTCGTCGCCGCCCACGACCGGGCGTTCCTGGACGCGGTCTGCACCGACCTGGTCGACCTCGACCCGGCCGTGGGCGGGCCGGTCCGCTACGGCGGCGACTACAGCGCGTACCTGGGCGAGCGGCGCGCCGAGCGGGAGCGCTGGGAGCGGCGGTACGCCGAGGAGCAGCAGGAGTCGGCGCGGCTTCGCCAGTCGGCCGGGGTGACCGCGCACCGGGTGGCACCGGACCGGGGGCGGCGCGACAACGAGAAGATGGGCTACGGCCACCGGGCGGGCCGGGTGCAGAGCCAGGTCTCCCGCCGGGTGCGCGACGCGACCCGGCGGCTGGAGGAGCTGGAGCGCACCCGGGTCCCGGAGCCGCCGCGCCCGCTGAGGTTCGCCGTCGGCGCCCTCGCCTCGGACGCCTGCACCTCCGACGTCGACACCCCGGGCGTCGGCACCTCGGACATCGACACCCCGGGCGTCGACACCCCGCGCGAGGCCCCGCAGCCGCTGGTGTCACTGCGGGACGTCCGGGTGCCGGGCCGGCTCGTGCTGGACGGTCTGGAGGTGGCGGCCACCGACCGGCTGCTGGTCACCGGCGGCAACGGGACGGGCAAGTCCACGCTGCTCGCGGTGCTCGCCGGGCAGCTCGACGCCGAGGGCACGGTGCGCCGGCGCCCCCGGCTGAGGGTCGGGCTGCTCACCCAGGACACCGTGTTCGACCGGCCGGACCGCACCGTCCACGACACCTACCGGCTGGCGCTCGGCCCGGCCAGGGCCGAGCAGGTGCCGCTGAGCTCGCTCGGCCTGCTGCACCCGGCGGACCTGGACAAGCCGGTCGGCCGCCTCTCCGTCGGACAGCGCCGACGGCTCGCCCTCGCCCTCCTGGTCGCCGACCCGCCCGAGCTGCTGCTGCTCGACGAGCCCACCAACCACCTCTCCCCCCGCCTGTGCGACGAACTGGAGGAGGCCCTCGGCCCCGGTCCCGGAGCGATCGTCCTCGCGAGCCACGACCGCTGGCTGCGCCGCCGTTGGCGGGGCCGGGAGCTGCCGCTGTAGGAGCCGCCCGCACCCCGCGTTATTGCACCCGTTCACAGTCACCTGTCAGGATGGTGACTGTGAACCTTGACCATGTCTTCGTCTGCGGGCACCCGGCGCTCGACTTCGCGGCCACTCTCCGTGCACGGCGCACGGCCCGGTTCGAGATGTTCGTGACGCCGGAGCGGCTGAACGCCTGGTACCTGGACTGCGGCCTGGTGGACACGATCACGCCCGGTAACGAGCAGGACGTCGTGGAAGCGAGGGCCGTCCGCGAGGCCGTCTACCGGCTGGTCACCGACCGCCGGCTGGGCGAGCCGTTCGACCGCCAGGCACTAGCCGTCCTCAACGGCGCCGCGCGCAAGGCTCCCGTGACACCGCAGCTCACCCTGACCGGGCGGCACAACGAGGCGACGCCCGGGCAGGCGCTGGCGACCGTCGCGCGCAAGGCGGTCGATCTCCTCAGCGGCCCGGACGTCCCCCTGATGAAGGAGTGCGGCAACCCGGAGTGCACCCGGGTCTACATCGACCGCTCCCGGGGCATGCGCCGCCAGTGGTGCGGCATGGACTCCTGCGGCAACAAGATCAAGGCGGCCGCCTACCGGGCCCGGAAGAAGGCCCCGTCCGCCGCGAGCGCCTGACGCCCCGTTCGGCGGGCCCGCCCGACGGCTCCCTCCTGGACCGGACCCGTCGGTGCCCGAGCCCCGGCCTGGGTACCATGCAACACCACCCACGCCTAGGGAGTGAACGGTTGTGACCCGCCATCCCGCCTCCACGCTCCGGTCCCGGTACGTGGAACAAGCCGCGGCCGACCTGGAGAAGAACCACCAGCGGCAGCGGGAGTTGACGGAGGAGCTCCGGATGCTGAAGCAGGAGGAGGCCCTGCTGACCGACATCCTGAGTCTCACCGAGCGCTACGAGGCCCCCGCCGACCGGACACCTCCCGCCGAGCGGCGGCGGGACGAGGCACCCGCCCCGGCGACACCCGCCCCGGCGGCGCGCGCGAAGAAGGCCGGCGCGAAGAAGGCCGGCGCGAAGGGGACTTCGCACCGGCCTCTGCTCGGCGACCTGCTCACGGAACTGCTGGTCCGGCACGACGAGCCGTGCCCGGCCAAGGAGTTGCGCGACGAACTGATGGCGACGCACCCGAAGCGCCACCCGACGCCGCAGGTCGTCCGGAACACCCTGGAGTCCCTCGTCGCCAAGGGCCGTGTCCGGCGCCACAAGCAGCGGCGCTCCGTCATGTACACCCTGGTCCGGCCGGGTTCGGCCGGCTCGGATCAGGCCGGCTCGGATCAGGCCGGCTGAACCGTCCCACCGCTCACAGGAAGGGCGTGGGCCCCGGGCCGTACCCCAGCAGGAGGACGGTCTCAGACCAGTTCCACAGCCGCGCGTCGTCCGGCCACGGCCGCTCCCCCGAGGCCGCCGCACCCCGGGGTCGTCGCGCGGAGACGGCCGGACACCGCGCGGAGACGGCCGGGCACCGGTCGGAGGAGTGACGACGCGCCCCGGTCGCCCGTTGATACGTGTGCGTCGCGGAAGCCATGTCCTGTCCTCGTTCTCCGGTCGGTGCCGGGCGGGCGTGTCGATGGGAAGCGGGCCCCACGCGAACGGGGGCGGATCGCGCGGGACCCGCGGTCCGGGGGTGGGGGTCAGGCGGCGACGCGGGCGTCGATGACGACCGGGATGTTGCCGCTCATGGACAGGTCGGTGCGCGGCGTTCGCCAGCTCCTCGGCGGTGGCCTGGTCCACGCCGCCCAGCACCGGGCGGAGGACCGCGGAGAGCGAGAACTCGTCGTCGTCGCCGTGGGTCAGCGTGATCTCGGCGGTGATGTCGGTGCTGGTGAGCCGGATCGCGCGGTCGCCGGCCGCCCGGCGCAGGGCCCCGAGGAAGCACGCGCCCCAGCCGGCCGCGAGGAGCTGCTCCGGGTTGGTCGCGGTGCCGCCGCCGCCGAGTTCCTTCGGGTAGGCGAGACCGGTCTCCAGCAGGCCGTCCGAGGAACGGACCCGACCGCCGTTGCGGCCCTCACCGTTGACGTCGACAACGGCGGTGTAGCTGACTGCCATGACTGGCGCTCCCCATCTGGATCGAGTGGATGTCCCCGCCCCGACCGGCGGTGCGAGCAGAAGCCCCTGCTTCGCGTCACCGGTCGAGGCGGTGATGCAATGATGACCCGCTCGCCGTCACCAGTCAAGCCGGTGACGCGAATTCGCGGAGTGACGTCCTGCCGGAAAGCGCCCCGGCCGTGACGGCCTCACCGTGCGGAAGTGAGCGCCACTCGCGCGGCGAGACGCCGTACGCGGCGCGGAAGGTACGGCTGAAGTGCGCCGGGTTGACGAAGCCCCACCGCTGGCCGACGGCCGACACCGTGGGGACGAACCGGCCCCGCCGGGCCAGTTCGCGCGCACAGGCGTCCAGGCGGAGCCGCTGGACCAGCCGGCTGACCGTCACGCCCTCGCCCTCGAAGAGCCGGTGCAGGTAGCGCACCGATATGTGGTGGGCGTGGGCGATCCGCTCGGGCGACAGGTCCGGGTCGCCCAGGTGGCGCCCGATGTACTCGCGCACCCGGCGGACCAGGTGCGCGTTCGCGCCCGGCTCCTCCGCCGCCCGGGCCAGGGCGAGTTCGGCGACGAGCGCGCTGAGCAGGTCCGCGACACCGCCGGCCAGCCGGTCACCGACCGGGGCCGGGTAGGAGCGCGCGGAGGTGGCGAGGCCGCCGAGGAACGACAGCAGCACCGGCCCGCACCCGTCCGCGGGGCCGACGGCCGTCGCCGACGCGTCCCGCAGATCGCGTTCCGGCACGCTCAACAGCCGGCGCGGCACGTGGAACAGGTGGGTGCGGAACCGCTCGGGGTAGTCCACGACGTACGGGCGCTCGGTGTCGTACAGCACCATCCCGCCCGGCGGTACCTCCGCGCGGCGCCCGTCCTGCTCCAGGACGGCCCGGCCCGACACCTGCACGCCGACACCGACCTGCGGCTCCCACCGGGGCTCCCACCGCGGCTCCCCCGCGATCAGCTCCGCCGTGCGGGAGAGCCGGGCCGCGTCCGCCTCCAGCGTGGAGATCCGCACGTACCCGACCCGGCGCGACTCCAGGAGCCCGTCGAACGGCCCCTCGGTGAGCGGCCGCACCGTCAGCGGCACCAGCGACCGCGACACCTCCCCGCTCCAGGAGTCCGCCGTCCCGCCGTCGGCGACCGCCACCCTCGTCATCCGCGTGCCCATCTGACCGCCCCTTCCGCCGGAGTCCCGCGCACGGAGTCCTGCGCGGTCCCAGCCTGGACGGCGGGCCCGGCGAGCCCGTAGGTCATCTGACTGTCGGATTCCGGTGCGGCCCGTCGGTCAGGCGGGTCTCCCCTCGGTTCAGTCATCGTCCACGACGGCCGCGCCCCCGCTCCCGCGCCGGGCGCGGCCCGCCGGTCACTCGCGGTAGAGCAGGACGGTGACACCCGCCAGGGCCGCGCTGGCGACCAGGGCCCAGGCGGTCTGCCCGTGCAGCACCAGGGCCGCTCCGGGTGCCGCGCCGGCGAGCATGGTGACCACGGAGAGGATCTTCCGGCGCTGCCGGGGCGCGGTGCCGCCGGCCAGCCGCGAGTCGGCGGCCAGGCCGGTCAGGGTCAGGGTGAGCACGGTGGTGGTGAGGTCCGGCACGCCCAGGCCCCGGACGGTGCCGTTGCGGATGCCCATCGCCAGGGCCAGCAGCCCGATCACCACGTACTGCGCCGACCCGTCCGCGCCCCGGACGAAGACCACGGCGGCGGCCACACCGTACAGCGCGACTTCGAGGGCGAAGACCGTCCGCAGCCACCGGGGCCGCCGGGTACCGGCGTTCCGTGTCGCGAGGCGGCCGGCCAGCAGCGCGCCGAGCAGGAAGGCGGCGAGCGAGGTCAACGAGCCGGTGACGGAGAAGCCCGGCGCTCCGGCGAGGGCGAAGGCGATGACGACGACGTTGCCGGTCATGTTCGCGGTGAAGACGTGGCCGAGGCCGAGGTAACTCACCGCGTCGATCAGGCCGCTGACCAGGGTGAGGCCGAACAGGGCCAGCGCCAGCGGGTGGTGGTCCTGGATCTGCGGTCCGGACCGCGGGGGCGGGGGTGCGGTCCGGGGATCGGCTGGGGGCGTTGTCACGACGGCTCCTGGTACGACGGAAGAAGGGATCGCGGGTGGGACGCCGCCTCGTTCCCGGCGGCGCCCCGAAGACGGCGGACCGTCAGAAGAAGCAGGGGTCCAGCGGCACCTGGGACTGCCCCGGGAGCGCGACGCCCCGGGTGGCGCGCCAGGCGAGCTGCTCCCCGGAGGCCGCCACCGCCTCCAGCACGCCCTCGGCCTGCCGGACGCCGCCCGGGCCGGGCGCGGGGGTGGCGTGGTAGCCGCCGAACCGGGTGACCGGGCTCCACGACGGCGAGACGGCGGGCGGCTCGGGCGCCAGCCCCTGGTGCTCCTGGGCGGCGTGGACGATCCGCCCGCCGACCACGGTCAGGACCGCCTCGATGTGCGGGATGTCGGCCTCGGGCACGGTGAAGTAGTCGGCGCTGAGCAGCGCGAGGTCCGCGTAACTGCCCACCGTCAGACGGCCCTTGACCTCCTCCTCGCCGGTGAGCCGGGCGCCGCCCAGGGTGTAGAGCTCCAGGGCCTGCTCACGGCTGAGCCGGTTGTGGTCGGCCGCCAGGCGCCGTCCGCTGACCGCGCGGCCGGAGACCAGCCAGTGCAGGGCGACCCACGGGTTGTAGGAGGAGACCCGGGTGGCGTCGGTGCCCGCCGCGACGGTCAGGCCGCGGTCCAGCATGGCGCGCAGCGGCGGCGCCTCGGCGGCGGCCGGGGCGCCGTAGCGCGAGACGAAGGCCTCGCCCTGGAAGGAGAGGCGGTTCTGGACGGAGACGGCGCCGCCCAGCGCGGCGATCCGGTCGAGGCTGTCCTTGCTGACGGTCTCCGCGTGGTCGAACAGCCAGCGGTTGCCCTGCGGGAAGAGGCCCTCGGCGGCGAGTTTCTCGAAGACGGCGAGGTCGCGGCGGATCGTCTCGTCGTAGGTGGCGTGCAGCCGGAAGCCCCAGCCGTTCTCCGTCAGCAGGCGGACGGCCTTCTCGAACTCGCTCTCGTAGGCTCCCAGTCGCGGCCGGGGCTCGGTGAAGTTCTCGAAGTCGGCGGCGGCCCAGGTGAGGTTCTCCCCCGCGCCGTTGAGGCGCAGCCACTCGTCGCCCTCCCCGGGGCGCACGGTGTTCACCCAGCGGGTGAGGTCGTCCAGCTCCTGCCCGGCGGTCTGCGGGAAGAGGTGGTAGGCGATGCGCAGCGTCAGCTCGCCTTGGCGGGCCAGCTCCATGACGGTGCCGTAGTTCTCGGGGAAGCTCTGGAAGCCGCCGGCGGCGTCGATCGCCGAGGTGAGGCCGAAGCGGTTCAGCTCGCGCAGGAAGTGGCGGGTGGAGCCGATCCGGTCGGCCTCGTCCAGGGTCGGTGCCTTCGCCAGGGTGGAGTAGAGCAGCAGGGCGCCCGGGGCGGCGATCAGCAGGCCGGTCGGCTCGCCGTCGTGGCCGCGGACGATCTGGCCGCCGGCCGGGTCGGGGGTGTCCCGGGTGAAGCCCGCGGCCCGCAGAGCGGCCCGGTTGAGCAGCGCCGACTGGTAGAGGTGCAGCACGAAGACGGGGGTGTCGGGCGCGGCGGCGTTGAGTTCCTCCAGGGTGGGCAGGCGGCGCTCGGCGAACTGGTCGGCCGACCAGCCGCCGACCACCCGCACCCACTGGCCGGGCGGGGTGCGCTCGGCCTGGAGCCGGAGCATGGCCAGCGCCTCGCGCAGCGTCGGGACGCCGTCCCAGCGCAGCTCCAGCACGTAGTTGAGGCCGCCGCGGATCACGTGCAGGTGGGCGTCGTTGAGCCCGGGGACGGCCCGGCGGCCGAGCGCGTCGACCACCCGGGTGCCGGGGCCGACCAGCGGGATGACGTCCGCGTCGTCGCCGACGGCCTGGATCCGCCCCTCCCGGACGGCCACGGCGGTGGCCTGCGGGCGGCGCGGGTCGTTGGTGAACACCTTGGCGTTGCGCACGACGAGGTCGGCGGGCTGGTCGGGGGTGCCGGGGCGGATTCCGGCGACGGGCATGGCGGACAACGGAGGTCCCTTCGTTCGGTGGCGTTTCGGCCGGCGGCGGTACGGCGCGCGACGACGCGGTACGCGGCGGTACGGCGCGCGACGACGCGGTACGGCGCGGGGCGGTTCGGCGAACCTACGCATCCGTCGGTGGGGCGGGACCCTTCGCAGCGCATCACCAGTTGCCCCGCAGCGCACTCGACGCCCGGCCGGCCCGGCGTCCGTCGGCCGTGCGTTGTCGGAACAGTGCCGGGCGCACAGCGGGCAGAACCACCGGACCGGCCCGGATTAACGTCGTCCTGTGCCGCCCCGGACCACCGAGCTGCGGCTGACGCACCGTCAATTCCCTTTGTTCCCAAGAAAGAGAAGACCCATGGTTGACTTCGCCAACGTCCACGCCGCGCCGAGCCCGGACCTGCTGACCCCGGACAACGCGATGATGCTGTTCGTCGACCACCAGCCGCAGATGTTCTTCGGCACCGGCAGTGGCGACCGCACCGCCATCATCAACGCCACGGAGGGCCTGGCCAAGGCCGCGAAGATCTTCGGCGTGCCGACCGTGCTGTCCACCGTCGCCGCCGAGTCCTTCTCCGGCCCGATCCTGCCCCAGCTCAAGGCCGTCTTCCCCGACCAGGAGGTCGTCGACCGCACCACGATGAACGCCTGGGAGGACGAGGCCCTGGTCGAGGCCGTCAAGGCCACCGGCCGCAAGAAGATCATCCTCTCCGGCCTGTGGACCGAGGTCTGCCTCGTCCTGCCCGCCCTCTCCGCCCTCGACCAGGGCTACGAGGTCTACGTCGTCGCCGACGCCTCCGGCGGCGTCAGCCCGCTGGCCCACGAGCACGCCCTCCAGCGGATGACCGCCGCCGGCGCCGTGCCCGTCACCTGGATCCAGGTCCTGCTGGAGCTCCAGCGCGACTGGGCCCGGGCCGAGACGTACGTCGCCGTGACCGAGCTGGTCAAGGAGCACGGCGGCGCCTACGGCATGGGCCTCGTCTACGCCCAGTCGATGATCGACCCGCACGCCGCCGGCTGACCGACCGCACCGAACCGAACCGACGGAGTCCGACATGAACACGGGCCTACTCCTGCTGCGCCTGGTCGCCGGTCTGCTGATCGCGGGCCACGGCGTGCAGAAGGTCAGCTTCCACCTCGGCGGCGGCGGCCTGGAGGGTGGCAGCGCCGAGTTCCGGGGCGACGGCTTCCGCGGTGGCAAGCTCACCGCGATGGCCGCCGGCGGCACCCAGATCGGAGCCGGGCTGATGCTGGCCCTCGGACTGCTCACGCCGCTGGCCGGCGCGGGCGTCATGGGGGTGATGACCGTCGCGCTGACGGTCAAGTGGCCGCACGGCCTGTGGGTCCAGCACGACGGGTACGAGTTCCCGTTCGTGCTGATCGCCACCGGCGCGGCACTGACCGCCACCGGCCCCGGCCGGTGGTCGGTCGACGGGGCCCTCGGCCTCGCGAACTGGCCGCTGTGGTGGCTGCCGGTGGCCGTCGTCGCCGGCGTGGGCGGCGGCCTGGCCACCAGGCTGGTCCTGCACCGGAGTTGAGGCGGCCGCGGCTGAACGGGCTCGGGCCCCTGGGTGGAGAACCACCCAGGGGCCCGAGCCCGTTGTGGCCTGCCGGGAGGCGCGCGGCGCTCCCATGAGGAAGCCGCGTCCCCGAGAATGCCCGGCACGCGAAGGTGCCGGACACACGAAAGTGCCGGACACGAAAGTTTCGGGCACACGAAAGTGCCGGGCCCGCCGACGAACGGGCCCGGCCCCGAGGTCACTCCCCGCGCTCGGGGGTGACGACCAAGTGCTCGGCGAGGAACCAGACCTGGGTCTCGCCGGTGCGGATGATCTGGGAGACCAGCAGGTCCTGGGTCCCGTCGTCGCCGAGCCCCGCCGTGCGGGTGGCGGCGTCCCGGACGTCGGCGAGGATGGCCTCGTGCGCGTCGAGGAGGCGCGAGAGCATCGACCGCGAGCTCTCGATGCCGTCCGGCGGGCGCGGCACGCTCGTGAACTCGGCGGCGTGCCGGGGGTCGCCCACCGCGACGCCGCCCAGGCTCTGCACCCGCTCGGCCAGCACGTCGATCAGCGCCAGCTGCTCCTGGGCGTGCTTGTCGAAGAGCAGGTGCAGCTGATAGGCCGTCGGCCCGCGCATGCCCCAGTGGCACTTCTTGTACAGCGCGTACAGGAACTGGGTGTCCGCGAGGACGCGGTTGAGCCGCTGGCACGAGTACTGCCGGGCATCGTGGGAGAGGGCGATCGGCAGCAGCGTGACGGTGCCGAACTCCTGGATCTCCGGGCCGTGCTGGTGCAGGTGCGGCTGCTGGCTGGTCATGGTGCTCCTGTTGCTTCATGGGGCGGTTGCTATCACCATCAGGCTAGGAACGTCCGGCCCCGGGGCCTGTTCCGACGACGCACTGGCTGCTGTCGGCCCGCGCACCAGATGCCGGAGCCGAATCCCGCCGCCCGCACGGCCCGCACGTAGCCGCTCTCGGACAACACGGGGTGCTCTCAAGGGCAACCGGCCGCCGCCGGCCGACCGTAGCGTTCCACCCGTCGCAGCCACCCGCTGCCGAAAGCCGTAAACCCGATCCGCGAGAAAAGGGAACACCCATGCCGTTCATCACCGTTGGCCAGGAGAACTCCACCTCCATCGACCTCTACTACGAGGACCACGGCACCGGTCAGCCGGTCGTCCTCATCCACGGATTCCCGCTGGACGGACGCTCCTGGGAGCGCCAGAGCGCCGCCCTGCTGGACGCCGGCTACCGCGTCATCACCTACGACCGCCGCGGCTTCGGCCAGTCCTCCCACCCCACCACCGGCTACGACTACGACACCTTCGCCGCCGACCTCGACACCGTGCTGGAGACCCTCGACCTGCGGGACGCCGTGCTGGTCGGCTTCTCGATGGGCACCGGCGAGGTCGCCCGCTACGTCTCCCGGTTCGGTTCCGAGCGGATCGCCAAGGTCGCCTTCCTGGCCTCCCTGGAGCCGTTCCTCCTCAAGACCGACGACAACCCCGACGGCGCGGCCCCGCAGGAGTTCTTCGACGGCATCGTCGCCGCCGTGAAGGCCGACCGCTACGCCTTCTACACCGGCTTCTTCAACGACTTCTACAACCTGGACGAGAACCTCGGCACCCGGATCAGCGAGGAAGCCGTCCGCAACAGCTGGAACACCGCCGCCGCCGGCGGCGCCTTCGCCGCCGCCGCCGCTCCGACCACCTGGTACACCGACTTCCGCGCCGACATCCCCCGCATCGACGTCCCCGCCCTGATCCTGCACGGCACCGGCGACCGCACCCTGCCCATCGACAACACCGCCCGGGTCTTCCACAAGGCCCTGCCCGCCGCCGACTACGTCGAGATCGAGGGCGCCCCGCACGGCCTGCTCTGGACCCACGCCGAGGAGGTCAACGCCGCCCTGCTGGCCTTCCTCGCGAAGTAGCCCGAACGGCCGCTCCTCCCCGACCGCGGCCGGTCCTACCCTCGTCGGTACCGCCGTCGCAGCCCGAGGCCCAGCCCCCGGCCC
>NZ_JBHUAF010000280.1:0-11384 GCF_042789895.1 Kitasatospora sp. NPDC056783 | reverse complement strand
ATCTCGGAGACGGCGCCGACGAGCGTGGTCTTGCCGACGCCGAAGCCGCCCGCGACGACGATCTTCGCGGAGGTGGTGGCGCGGGTGGGAGCGGCGGCGTTAGAGCTTGCGAAGTCCACTGAGGACCCTTTCGAGCAGCGTGACGTCGGGCTGGTTTCCGGATTCGCCGCCGGAAGCGGGCTGGTGGATGGCGACCAGGCCGGCCTCGGCCAGGTCGGCCACGAGGATGCGGGCCACTCCCAGCGGGAGGGAGAGTAGCGCCGACACCTCCGCGACGGACTTGACCTCCGTGCACAGCGTGCAGATCCGCTGGTGCTCGGGGAGCAGGGTGGCCAGGCGCTGCGGGTCGACGTCGGCGGAGACCAGGGCCTCCAGCGCGAGTTCGTAGCGCGGGCGGGTGCGGCCGCCGGTCATCGCGAACGGGCGGATCAGCGGGCCGGAGTCGACTTCGTCCTCGAACTCCTCGACGTGGCCGGGCTCCTGGGCGGGCCGGTAGCCGGGGGCCGGCTCGGACGCCGGGTTCGGGTAGCCGGGCGCCGGGGCGCCGTACGAGGGCTGCCGGGCGAACTGGTCGTACTGGCCGTACTGCTCTTCGGTCCGGGAGTACGGCTGCTGGGGCTGCTGCCCGTACTGGTGCCGGCCGTACTGCTGACCGTGGCCGACGCCGGGTGCTCCGAAGGCGTCATGGCCTGTGCCAGGGTACGGAAGACCGTACTGGCCGCTGCGGTCGTCGGGCGGTGTCACGGTTCCTCTCCTCACAGGGTGCGGCGGTGCGGTGCGAGCTTCGGCGCAGGTCCGGAGCCGGTGGTGCGAGGGCCGTACAACGTCCGAACCCGAGCCCGCCGAAGCGGGCCCGGGAAGGACGCGGAGGTGCTTCGAATACCTGGACGGTATCCGACGGACCGTCAGTGCAGGAGACTGCCCTGGAGTTCCGCGCGGAGCGCGGGGGTGAGGACGGCGCCGGCGCGGTCGACCAGCAGGGCCATCTCGTAGCCGACGAGGCCGATGTCCGAGTCGGGGGAGGCCAGCACGGCGAGAGCGGAACCGTCGCTGACGGCCATCAGGAACAGGAAGCCCCGCTCCATCTCGACCACGGTCTGGTTGACCTCGCCGCCCTCGAAGATCCGGCTCGCGCCGGAGGTGAGGGAGGTGAGGCCGGAGGCGACGGCGGCGAGCTGGTCGGCGCGGTCCCGGGGGAAGCCCTCGGACATGCACAGCAGGAGGCCGTCCGCGGAGACCACCACGGTGTGGGACACCCCTGGGGTGTTGTCCACGAAATTGGTGATCAGCCAGTTCAGGTTCTGTGCGGCCTGGCTCATCTGAGTCAACTCAACGCTCCTGGTGGTTCGAGCCGCCGAAGAGATCGGTGCTCCGGTTCTGTCCGTTGCCGGACTGGTCTGCCTGATCGGGGTCGATCCGGAAGCTTCCGGTGTTACCGGCACTGCGGCCCTGCTCCACACCGCGGCGCAGGTTGGTGAGGCGGCCACGGACCTCCTCCGGGCTGCGGGAGACCTGCGGCCCGTCCTGCGGGGTGGACTTGGCGTTGCCGGGCACCAGGTTCTGCTTGGGCACGCGCCGCGGCAGACCGGCACCGGTGGTGCCGCCGGAGGAGGGCTCGCGCAGCTGCTCGGCCCGCTGCCAGTCGCCGTCGTTCGGCGACTGCCAGGCGGTGCTGGCGGTCGGGCCGGTCGGGCCGTATCCGCCGAGCGCGGACACGTCGTGGCCGCGCTGCTCGGCGGGCGCCGAGGTGTCCTTGGCGCCGGCGAACCAGTTCGGGGCGTCGCCGGAGGGGGTGGCGCCGGCCGGAGCGGCGCCGCCGCCCGCCAGCTGCTCGCCGGGGCGGCGCTGGGGCAGCCCGGACGGCAGGGTGGTGGCGGGAGCCTGCCCGACGGCGGGCAGCGCGGGCGGCTCCGGGGCGTACGGGTGGCCGGCCGGGGACTCCTCGGCGGGGCGGCCGTACTGGTCGTAGCCGTCCTGGGCGTACTCGTCCTGCCGGTAGCCGTCCTGCTGGTAGCCGTACTGGTCGTCGGCGTAGTCCTGCTGCTGGTAGCCCTGCGGGGCGTACTGGTCGTAGCCGTCCTGGGCGTACTCGTCCTGGGCGTACTCGTCCTGCCGGTAGCCGCCCTGGTCGTAGCCGTACCGGTCGTCGGCGTACCCGCCGTCGGCCGGGGCCTGCTCCTGGTGTCCCTGCGGGGCGAACCGGTCGTAGCCCTGCGGGTACTCCTCCTCGACCTCGGCGTCGACCACCGGCGGCTGCGGGGCGCTCTCCAGGGCCGCGCGGCGGACCTGGTCGAGGCGCTGCGAGCGCTGGACGGCCTCCAGGGCGGGGCTGAACCCGCTGGAGCCCGCGTTGCCGGCGCCGGTGAGGTGGTCGTCGAAGCCGAGCTCGGCCGCGCTGCGGGCGTGGTTGTCGGGCGCCCACTCGGCGGTCGGCTCCTGGTCGGCGAAGATCCGGGAGACGGTGAACTGCTCGTCGGGCTCCGGCGCGGGGCCGGACTGGGTGACGAACGCCGGGAGCATGACCAGCGAGGTGGTGCCGGCCGACTCGCCGGACGGGCGGAGCTGGACGCGGATGTCGTGCCGCTGGGACAGCCGGCCGACCACGAACAGGCCCATGCGGCGGGAGATGGTGGCGTCCACCGTGGGCGGCTCGCCCAGCTTCTCGTTGATCTCCGCGAAGTCCTCGGCGGTGAGGCCGATGCCCTTGTCGTGGATCTCGACCAGTACGCGGCCGTCCGGCAGCCGGGTCGCGTTGACCAGCACCCGGGTCTGCGGGCTGGAGAACGTGGTCGCGTTCTCCAGCAGCTCGGCGAGCAGGTGGACGAGGTCGGTCACGGCGGCGCCGACGACGTCGACCTCCGGGATGCCGGAGAGCTCGACGCGCTCGTACTGCTCCACCTCGGAGGCGGCGGCGCGGAGCACGTCGACCAGCGGGACCGGGGTGTTCCAGCGGCGGCCGGCCTCCTCGCCCGCGAGGACGAGCAGGTTCTCACCGTTGCGGCGCATACGGGTCGCGAGGTGGTCCAGCTTGAAGAGGTTCTCCAGCTGGTCCGGGTCGGCCTCGTTGTTCTCCAGGTCGGTGATCAGCGCCAGCTGGCGCTGGATCAGGCTCTGGCTGCGGCGCGACAGGTTGGTGAAGATCGCGTTGACGTTGCCTCGCAGCAGGGCCTGCTCGGCGGCGAGCGCCACGGCCTGCTGGTGGACCTGGTCGAACGCCCGGGCGACCTCGCCGATCTCGTCCTTGCCGTGCAGCGGGATCGGGGTCACCGAGGTGTCGACCCGGTCGGGGTCGGTCTTGGAGAGCTTCTCGACCAGGTCCGGCAGGCGGTGGTCGGCGATCTCCAGGGCGGCGCTGCGCAGGGTGCGCATGCCGAGGATCATCGAGCGGGCCACGTAGCCGGTGAGCAGGCCGGCCAGGATCAGCGCCGCGACGACGATGACCGTGTTGAGGATGGCGTCGTAGAGCGCGTTGTCCTTGAGGCCGCGGGCGTCGTTGACGACGTCGTCCAGCAGCGTGATCTCGGTGTTCCGCAGCGCCTGGATGTGGCTGTCGGCGGCCTGGTTCCAGTTCTCCGACGTCAGACCGGCGTTCTTCGCCTCGGTGTACGCGGCGTCGGCGGCGGCCTTGCCCTTCTGCTGGCCCTCGGCGGCGGCCTGGCTGTAGCCGGCGCCGAGCTGGAGCAGGCCCTGCATGGTGGGCGCCATGCCGTTGGGCATCTTGTACGCCGAACGGTCCTGCGCGGTGGTCAGGGCCATCTGCGCGGCGGCGTACTTGGCGCCGTCCTCGGGGGCGGCACCGGTGTGGAACTCGTTGATGGAGACCTGTTCCAGCTTCTCCGAGATCAGGATCTGCTGGATGACGTCCTGGTTCTCGTAGCGCGTGGTGGCGTTCTGGTTGATGCCGACCAGCAGGTTGAGCATCAGCGCGCGCTGGGTCGAGGCGGCGGCCTTGGCCAGCGAGATCGCGTAGATCGCGCGGCCCTTGCTGGTGGCGTTGGCGGAGCCCATGCCGACCGAGTTGTCGAAGGCCAGCAGCGGGTCGAGCAGCACCGAGTAGGCGTTGGCGGTGGCGCTGACGAACAGTTCGGCGCCGTAGGCGTTGGCCCGCAGGTGCGGCAGGTCGGTCACCAGGGTCTGGAAGGCCTGGTGGCGGCGGGGGAGTTCGCCGGCCTTGTCGGATGCGGCGTAGGCGGCGTTGTACGCCTTCAGCGCGGCGTCGGTGTCACCGCGGCGCTTGGTCACCTCGTTGTTCGGGTCCTGCTTGGTGACCAGGGGTATGAGCGTCTTGTCGCGCTCGTTCTCCAGGGCCTCGGCGAGTTCGGTCGCCGCCTTGGCCAGCTCCGCGGTCTTCTCGGCGCGGGAGGCCTTGATGTAGCCGTCGACCGAGGTGTTCACCCGCAGACCGCCGAAGACGAGACTGATGACCACGGGGATCAGCAGGATCGCGATCAGACGGGCCGGCACGCGCCAGTTGCGCGGGCGGAGGAAGTCGTACCGGGTGGAGCCGCCGCCGCCGCCGTCGCCGGACGGGCCGGTGCCGCGGGGTGCCGCGGGGACGGCCGTCGGCTCGGGGGCCGGGGCGGGGATCGGGCCGCGCTCCTCGGTGGGAGTGAACGCGGAGAATCCGGCCGGGCCCCCGGGGGTACCGTTCGGCTCGCTCTGGCGGGGCTCGGAGCGCCGCTGCGGGGCGGGTTGCTGCTTACGCCTCACTCGACAACTACCTCTCGGCCGACTGCCGGCCATGGATCAATCCAGCGCTACCCCCGGGCCCTGACCGGCCGCCGGACGGGCCGGGGCAGGAGAGATTCAGGGTCAGCTGGAATTTCAGCACGTGCAGGGATGGGGGACAAACAGCCGCCGTCCGGCGCCCGCGTCGTCACAATCGGGACATTCACTGACATCGCGGAGCAAAACCGTGGTCACCTGGCGCTGAGTGACGTGGATTCGCCACGTTGAGTCACTGTTGATCACGAAATGCCTACCGAACTGTTATCCGCTGCTTATAGACGGGCCTTGCGCGCGCCCCCGGCGGCACCGGACGGCCGGTACCGCCGCCCCGACGGTCCGCGGCAGGACGGACCGTCAGGGCCGTACGGCTCCCCCCGCTCAGCGGAGCCGGGCGAGGAGGGCGTGTTCGACGAGGGTGATGAGGGCGCTCTTGGCGCTGTCGCGGCGGCGGGCGTCGAGGGTGATGACGGGGGTGTCGGTGCCGAGTTGGAGGGCTTCGCGGACTTCGTCGGGGGTGTGGGGCTGGTGTCCGTCGAAGCCGTTGAGGGCGACGACGAAGGGCAGTCCGCTGTTCTCGAAGTAGTCGAGGGCGGGGAAGCAGTCGGCGAGGCGGCGGGTGTCGACGAGGACGACGGCGCCGATGGCGCCGCGGACGAGGTCGTCCCACATGAACCAGAAGCGGTCCTGTCCGGGGGTGCCGAAGAGGTAGAGGATGAGGTCTTCGTCGAGGGTGATGCGGCCGAAGTCCATGGCGACGGTGGTGGTGGTCTTGCCGGAGACGTGGCTGAGGTCGTCGATGCCGGCGGAGGCCGAGGTCATGACGGCTTCGGTGCGCAGGGGGTTGATCTCGGAGACGGCGCCGACGAGCGTGGTCTTGCCGACGCCGAAGCCGCCCGCGACGACGATCTTCGCGGAGGTGGTGGCGCGGGTGGGAGCGGCCGCGTTAGAGCTTGCGAAGTCCACTGAGGACCCTTTCGAGCAGCGTGACATCGGGCGTTCCGCCCGACTCGCCCGCGGCGGCGGGCTGGTGGATGGCGACCAGGCCGGCCTCGGCCAGGTCGGCGACGAGGATGCGGGCGACACCGAGGGGTACGCCGGCCAGTGCGGAGATCTCCGCGATGGACTTGACCTCGCGGCAGAGGCTGACGATCCGGGCGTGCTCGGGCAGCAGCCCGCCGGCCCGGTCGGCCGAGCCGGTGGTGGAGATCAGCGCCTCGATGGCGAGCTGGTAGCGCGGGCGGGTCCGGCCACCGGTCATCGCGTAGGGGCGGACCAGCGGCTGCTGCTCGTATCCGTCGGACTGCTGCCCGCCGTAGCCGCTGCCGTACCCGTGGCCGTACGGGCCGGCGGGTGTCGAGGGCGGGGTCATGGGTCCTCCTTGTGCTGCAGCCTTGAGCAGCCGGTTCCAGCTGGGACGATGCCAGCTGAGGCGGGATCAGCTGCCTGAGGGTAGCTGAGCGGGTGTCGCCGGGTCCGGTCGGGTCGGACCCGGCGAGGCGGGTTGGACGGGTGGGCGGTTCCTCACGGGGCTCCGGTCAGTGCAGGAGACTGCCCTGGAGTTCCGCGCGGAGCGCGGGGGTGAGGACGGCGCCGGCGCGGTCGACCAGCAGGGCCATCTCGTAGCCGACGAGGCCGATGTCGGAGTCCGGGGAGGCCAGCACCGCGAGCGACGAGCCGTCGCTGATGGCCATCAGGAACAGGAAGCCCCGCTCCATCTCGACCACGGTCTGGTTGACCTCGCCGCCCTCGAAGATCCGGCTCGCCCCGTTGGTCAGCGAGGTGAGGCCGGAGGCCACCGCGGCGAGCTGGTCGGCGCGGTCCCGGGGGAAGCCCTCGGACATGCACAGCAGGAGGCCGTCCGCGGAGACCACCACGGTGTGGGACACCCCTGGGGTGTTGTCCACGAAATTGGTGATCAGCCAGTTCAGGTTCTGTGCGGCCTGGCTCATCTGGTTCAACTCAACGCTCCTGGTGATCTGCGCCGTCGCCGTCGTTCCGGCCACCGAAACTATCGAATCCGCCCTGCTGGGCACCATGCTGGAAGCCCGTCTGGCCGGCGGCCTGCTCGGCCCCGGCACGGCGGCCCTGCTGGATGCCGCGCCGCAGGTTGGTCAGTCGGCCGCGGACCTCCTCGGGCGCCCGGGAGACCTGGGGCCCGGTCAGCGGCGAGGCCTCGGCGGTGCCGGAGACCAGGTTGGCCTGCGGGGTCCGCCGGGGCAGGCCCGACATGGTGACGCCGCTGGTCGAGGGCTCGCGGATCTGCTCCGCGCGGCGCCAGCGCTCGTCGTTCGCGGACAGGCGCCACGGGGCGTCGTCGGTGCCCGGCTGCTGCTGGCCCTGCTGCTGGCCCTGCTGCGGCTGTTGAGGCTGCGGCTGCTGGGGCCGGCCCTGCGGCTGCTGCTGGGGAGCCCGCTGTTCCTGGGCCTGCGGCTGGAACTCCGGCGCGGAGGTGCCGGGGCGGCGCGGCTGGTACGGCCGCGGCCGGCCCTCGTCCTGCGGGAACCACGCCTGCTGGTCGGCGGGCTGCTGACCGGAGGCCTCGGACGGGCCGGTCGGCAGCGCCATCGGCTCCTGGTGCGGCAGCGGCTGGGGCTGCTGCGGGGCCTGCTCCTGGCGCACCGGCTCCGGACGCGGCGGGTTCGGCACGTTCGGCAGCACCGGCTCGACCAGGCCGAGGCCCAGCGGGTCGCGCGGGTCGATCTGGCTGGCCTCGAAGCGCGGGCGGGCGAACTGCTGGGTGCTCTCCACCGACGCCGGCTCGGCCGTCGGCAGCGGCTGGGGCTGCTGCGGGGCCTGCGGCGGCAGCTGCGGCTGGCGGTCGCGCTGCGGCGCGTCCGGGCCGGGGCGCTGCGGACCGCGCGGGCCCTGGGCGGCCGGGCGGCCGGGGGCACCGGGGGCCTGCGGGGCCGGACGGCGCTGCGGCAGGCCGTCCTGCGGACGGTTGCCCGGGCGGGTGCCCTGCTGCGGTGCGCCGGGGCGGCCGTGCTGCGGCTGCTCGCCGGTCCGGGCGGCCGGACCGCCGTCGAACTCGGCGCCGGGGCGCTCCCGGCCGGGCTGCGGCTGAGCCTGCTGGGGCTGGCCCTGCTGGGGCCGCCCGTTCTGGGGCTGGCCGGGCTGCTGCTGACGGTCGCGGCGGGGCAGACCCTCGGGACCGGCCTGCGGCGGGCCCTGGCGGCCCGGGGCGCGCTGCGGCAGACCGCCCTGCCGGCCCGGCTGCTGCTGGCTGGGCTGCTGCGGGGCCTGCCGCTGCGGGGCCTGCTGGGACTGCGGAGCCTGCGGCTGGGACTGCTGCTGGGGCTGGGCGGGCCTGCGGCCCTGGCCCGGCTGACCTTCGCCCGGCAGTACCGGGTTCTCCCGCAGCGACTGGCCGACCTGTCGGGTCGGCAGGCCGCCGCCGGAGCGGCCGCCGGGCGCACCCGGGCCGCCCTGCGGAGCGGGACCGGTCGGACCGGTCGGACCGGTCGGACCGGTCGGACCGGCGGGAGCAGCCGGACCACCCTGGCCGAGCTGCGGGCGGCCGCCCTGCGGGGCACCGCCGCCCGGGCCACCCTGGCCGGCCTGGCCGAGCGCGGCCGGACCGCCCTGGCGGGCGGGCGGCACCTGGCGCTGCTGGCGCGGGGTCGGGGCGACCGGGCGCTGCTGCTTGCCCTGGCCGGAGCCGCCCCGGCCGGAGCCGCGGCGGTCGCCCGAGTTGGTGACGTCCACCGGGAGCATGACCAGCGCGGTGGTGCCGCCGGAGTCGCTGGGGCGCAGCTGGATCCGGATGCCGTGGCGCAGCGACAGGCGGCCGACCACGAAGAGGCCCATGCGGCGGGAGACCGAGACGTCCACCGTCGGCGGGTTGGCCAGGCGCTCGTTGATGTCGGCGAGGTCGTCGGGGCTCAGGCCGATGCCGGTGTCGTGGATCTCGACCAGCACGCGGCCGTCCGGCAGCGCGTGGCCGGTGACCCGGACGCGGGTCTGCGGGCTGGAGAACGAGGTGGCGTTCTCCAGCAGCTCGGCGAGCAGGTGGACGAGGTCGTTGACGACGCGGCCGGCGACCTCGGCCGACGGGACGGCGGCGAGCTCGATGCGCTCGTACTGCTCCACCTCGGAGGCGGCGGCGCGGAGCACGTCGACCAGCGGGACGGGACGGGTCCAACGGCGGCCCGGGTCCTCACCGGCGAGGACGAGGAGGTTTTCGCCGTTGCGGCGCATGCGGGTCGCGAGGTGGTCCAGCTTGAAGAGGTTGGCCAGCTGGTCCGGGTCCGCCTCGCGGCTCTCCAGCTCGGAGATGAGCGACAGCTGGCGCTGGATGAGGCCCTGGCTGCGGCGCGAGAGGTTGGTGAACATCGCGTTGATGTTGCCGCGCAGGAGGGCCTGCTCGGCGGCGAGGCGGACGGCCTCGCTGTGCACCATGTCGAACGCGTGGGCCACGTGGCCGATCTCGTCGGTGGAGTCGACGGCGACGGGTTCGACGGTGGTGTCGACGTCGTGCGGGTCGGCCTCGGAGAGGGTCTTGACCAGCTCGGGCAGGCGGCGCTCGGCGACGTCCTCGGCCGCGGCCTGGAGGCGGGTCAGCGAGCGCACCATCGACCGGGCGATCAGACCGGCGCCACCGAGGGCGACGAGCAGCACCAGGGCGATCGCGACACCGATGATCAGGGCGTCGGCGTCGGCCTGCGACTGGAGGTCCTGGGCCTTTCCGTCCAGGTTCTCGATGAGCTTGGCCTCGATCCGGCGCTCGGCCGAGATCTTGGCGCTGGCCTTCTCGTACCAGTCCTGGTAGGTGACGACGTCGGTCTGGCGGATGCCGTTCTGGGTGAGGATGGTGCCCGCGTAGCGGTCGGCGTCGGCGACCACCGAGTTGTAGCTCAGCTGGCTGCGCAGGTTGTCCAGGTCGTGCGCGGTGTAGATGTTGTTGAAGCTCGCGACCGCGTTGTCGTACGAGGCGCGCAGGCGGATGCCGAAGGACTCGTCGCTCGGGCTGAGGTCGGGGGACTTCGGGTTGGCGAGCGCTGCGCTGATCAGGGCCCGCTGCTGCGAGGTCGCGTTCTTCGCCAGCGAGAACTGCTGGAGCGCGCGGGTGGAGACGACCAGGTCCTTGTTGTTGGACGCGAGCGCGATGTCCTGGGTGATGGACAGCAGGTCGCGGATGATCACGTCGTAGGCGGTGATCGTCGACTGGATGTTCTGGTTGTTCTGGTACGGCGCGCTACGGGTGTCCGCGATCGAGTTCAGGTCCTTGCGGATCTGGAGCAACAGCGCCTTTCCACCGGACAGTTCGAGGTTCTCGAACTTGTCGGAGGAGGCGGTGAAGGTGCGGCTGAGGTCGTCGGTGGACTTGCGGGCCGCGACGATGTCGTCGTCCAGCGGCGCGGTGGGGTTGCGGGTGATCGGACCGGCGCTGATGTCGCGCTCGGTCTGGAGCGCGTCCGCGAGGTTGGTCGCCTTCTTGGCCAGGTCGGACAGGTTGGCCATCTGGGCGAGTTGCTGCGAGTTCTCCATCGAGGTCTGGATGCGCAGGCCACCGAGGACCAGCGAGACCAGGACGGGGAGGGCGAGCAGCGCGATCAGACGGGTGCGGATGCGCCAGTTGCGCATCGCGAGCCGGTTCAGACCGGTGGCGCGGCGCCGGGTCAGGGAGGTGCGGAGTTTGTCCCGGGCGGACTTCCGCTCCTGGCCGTCCTCCTCCGGGTGGCCGATGGCCTCGGGTGTCACCGGCTCGGCCGGGCCGCCGGGGGCCGCCGCCTGTTGGGGGGCTGCCACAGGCTCGCGCGACTCCGGGTCACCCGCGGCGCCGCTACCCCTTTTGAAACGTCCCTGCACTGGCGTCGCAACCTCTGGACCGGGCGTCCCGCCGCGTCGCCACGGCCTGGACGGTGTCGAGTTTCCATCCGCACCCCGGCCGGTCCGGGAGAGCGGGCACCGGGGTGGACCACTCCCTACCCACGGTCCGTCGCATTCCAGCACAGCCGGGGAATCCCAACAAGGGCCGTACGGACCATGTCGCGGACGCTACCGACTGCTTGTGCGAACTCACGGACTGTGCCGTAACGGGACCGGAATACCGCCTTTTTCGGACACTCGCCGGATACATGCCAAGAGAACCCAGGGCCTGGAACAGTCACAGACCTTCCGGAATGCACCTTATCTGCCGAATGTCGGGAAATCTCGGTGCGGCGATATGTCGGATATCCGGCTTTTGCTTGGCATTTTGTGAGCAAAATCACAGTCTAATGTGTAGCTTTGGTCACGGTCTCTATGGAATGAGATCTCGTAACCTGGGCTGTCTCCGGAGCACGGCCCCGATCAGCCTGCCCAGAACCCTTCCGAATCAATCGGAAAATCCATCAGACCGGTGCCGATCCGTCGCGATCGGCCCGGCCGCGACCACGAGGTGCTCTCGATGTCCCAGGCGAAGAAGGCCACCCAGTCCACGCTGTCCAGCCGCCCCACGGCGAACCCGCGCCGGACGACGCTGGCCTCGGTCGAGGACTTCAGCAAGATTCCGGGCGCCCGCAAGCCCGAGGACGTCGTGACCTACGGCACCGAGCTGCCGGCCGTCACCGCCAACCCGCGCCGCACCCAGCTGATGGTCGCCCCGGTCGTCGTCGTCCGGGACTGACCCGCAGCGCTGCGCGGAGGGCGCCGTCGTCACAGCCGTGGCGACGGCG
>NZ_JBHUAF010000279.1:0-11385 GCF_042789895.1 Kitasatospora sp. NPDC056783 | reverse complement strand
CCTGACCGCCGTCTTCTTCGGCGGCGTCGTCCCCGCCTCCGCCCAGGAGGAGACGCTGGCCGAGGAGATCGGCCGGGCCCTCGCCCAGGCCGGCTACCAGCTCCTGCACGGCGGCTACAACGGGCTCATGGAGGCCGCCGCCCGCGGAGCCGGAGGCCAGGGAGCCACGGTCACCGCCGTCACCCTGACCGGCAAGCACGACGAGTGGGGCGCGTTCAACCCCCACACCACCCTGTCCGTCCACCTGCCCGACCCCGGCGCCCGCCTCAACCACTACCTGGAGAACGCCGACCTGGTCGTCGCCATGGGCGGCGGAGTCGGCACCCTCCACGAGCTGACCGCCGCCCTCTACTACGCGACCACCATCCGGCCCGTGCCGGTCTGTCTCGCGGGCGCGTCGGCCCTGCGCCTGCTCGCCTTCCTGCGCGAGGAGCGGTGGCTGTACGAGACCCCGACCCGGCCGCTCGGCTTTCTCGCCACCGCCGAGTCCGCCGACGCCTTCCGCGCCCACCTCGCCTCGCTCGACACCACCCCGATCGGAGGAGCATGACCACCCGCACCCCGCCGGACGGCCTCGCCGCCCGACTCGCCGAAACCGCGTGCGTCAACGCCTCGTTCAAGCTCGCCGACGGCGGCCGGCTCGACGCGTACTTCGACGAGTACCGGCTCGCCTCCGACCCCGCGCTCCTGCGCGACACCGCCACCGCCATGGCCGACCTCGTCCCCGACGACGCCCAGGTGCTCGCCGGCATCGAACTCGGCGGCGTCCCCCTCGTCGTGGCGCTGTCCGCCGCCACCGGTCTGCCCGCCGTCTTCGTCCGCCGCAGGCCCAAGGGCTACGGCTCGTGCCACCAGGTCGAAGGCCTTCCCATCGACGGCCGCCGCATCGTCCTGGTCGACGACGTGGTCCGCTCCGGCGGCCAACTGCTCCACATGGCACGCATCCTGCGGATGGTGGGCGGACCGGTCACCCACGCGCTCTGTGTCCTGGAGCGACCGCTCGGCGGCCGGACGCTGCTGGCCGACCACCGCGTCACCCTGAACTCGCTGTTCACCGAAGCCGACCTGCCGGCGCCCCGGGCGGGCGGTGCCGCGTGAAGCGGGCCGTGCTCTTCGACCTCGACGGCGTCCTCGTCGACAGCCGGGACGCCCAACTCGCCACCCTGGCAGGCTACGCGACCGCCGAGCTCGGAAGGCGCGTCACCGTCGCCGATCTCCCGGCCGGCGCCGCGACCACCCCGCGCGAGTACGTCCTCTCCGACCTCGGACTGGACGGATCGATCAACGAGGAAGGCTGGGCCGCGGCGAGCGCCACAGCCACCCTGACCGCCGAGGTGTTCCCATACGTCGCCGAGACCCTCGCCGCGCTCCGCGAGGCCGGAGTCGGCACCGGCATCGTCACCCTGCGAAGCCGCGAAAGGGTCAACTGGCTGCTGCCGCAGGACATCCTCGACCAGCTGGACACCGTCGTCTGCTACGAGGACGCCCAGCCCAAACCCGCCCCCGACGGCGTCCTGCTCGCCCTCGACCGGCTCGAAGTCCCTCCGAGGGCGGGCATCTTCGTCGGCGACACCGAGACCGACATCCACGCCGCCCACGCCGCGGGCGTCACCGCCGTCGGCGCCGGCTGGGGCTTCGCCGGCCCCGAAGCCCTCACCCGGGCCGGAGCCCACCTCGTGATGCCCCGCGCCGACCACGCCGCCTTCGTCCTGCCCCTCCTGGTTGGCATCGGCCGTCAGGAGGACAACTCCAAGCGATCTTGACCCCGGAGCCGCTACTGTTGGTGGCGCAGTCGCAGCGGACCGTTGCGTCCGTTGTCGGCTGCGCCACCTCAGAGCGACGGATACCGGAGTCATGGTCTACACCGTGGGGGCGCGAGCTATCTGCGCCGAGCTGGAGAACTGAGAACCACTCAGTCCTCGTTCTCGGCCCGGCTCGGCGTGTGATCACCCCCCCCACCTCTCCGCGACTCTTCCGTGAGGGCCATACCGCCATGCGCTCGACGCAGATCCGCTCCACCTTCCTGGACTTCTTCACCTCACGCGGCCACCGCCACGTCCCGTCCAGCCCGCTCATCCCCTCCGACCCGACCCTGCTGCTGGCCAACGCCGGCATGAACCAGTTCAAGCCCTACTTCCTGGGCGAGGTCACCCCGGAGTACCCCCGCGCCACCACCATCCAGAAGTGCGCCCGCACCTCCGACATCGACAACGTCGGCCGCACCAACCGGCACGCCACGTTCTTCGAGATGATGGGCAACTTCTCCTTCGGCGACTACTTCAAGGCCGACGCCATCGCCTTCGCCTGGGAACTCCTCACCCAGGGCTACAACCTGGAGAAGGACCGCCTCTGGATCACCGTCCACCAGGACGACGACGAGGCCGAACAGCTCTGGCGCAAGATCGGCGTCCCCGCCGAGCGCATCCAGCGCCTCGGCGCGGACAACTTCTGGGACATGGGCGTCCCCGGCCCCTGCGGCCCCTCCTCCGAGGTCAACTACGACCGGGGCCCGGCCTTCGGCCGCGAGGGCGGCCCGGCCGTCGACGGCGAACGGTACGTCGAGATCTGGAACCTCGTCTTCATGCAGTCCATGCGCGGCGAGGACGACGACAACGGCACCTTCCCGATCCTCGGCGACCTCGCCCAGCAGAGCATCGACACCGGCCTCGGCCTCGACCGCCTCGCCGCGATCCTCCAGGACGTCGAGAACGTCTGCAGCACCGACCTCCTCCTGCCCACCCTGACCACTGTCCAGGAACTCGCCGGCCGCGACTACCCCGGCAGCGGCGGTGGCGAGGAGAAGGTCTCCTTCCAGGTCGTCTCCGAGCACGCCCGCTCCATCGCCTACCTCATCGCCGACGGAGTCCTGCCCGCCAAGGACGGCCGCGGCTACGTCCTGCGCCGCCTGATGCGCCGCGCGATCCGGCACGCCCGCATGCTCGGCATCGACCAGCCCGTCCTCGCCCCGGCGACCGCCAGCGTCATCGCCAACCTCGGCGACGTCTGGCCCGAACTCACCAGCCAGGCAAGCCTCATCGAGCAGGTCGTCACCGCCGAGGAGGAGTCCTTCACCCGCACCCTCACCCAGGGCACCCGGTTGCTCAACGCCGCCATCACCCGTAGCCGCGGCAGCCGCTCCACCACCCTCACCGGCGAGACCGCCTTCGAACTGCACGACACCTATGGCTTCCCCGTCGAGCTGACCATCGAGGCCGCCCGCGACGCCGGGCTGACCGTCGACGAGGACCGCTTCACCGCCCTGCTTACCGAACAGCAGAAGCGTGCCAAGGCGGGCGGCAAGGCCAAGACCGCCGAGGCCCTGCGCCGACAGGACGCCTACCGCGAACTGTCCTCCCGCCACGGCCGCACCGACTTCACCGGCTACGACCGCCTCGACACCGAAGCCACCGTCCTCGGCCTCATCTCCGACGGCACCGTCGTGCCTGGCGCCGATCAGGGCAGCACGCTCGAACTCGTCCTGGACCGCAGCCCGTTCTACGCCGAATCCGGCGGCCAGGTCGGCGACACCGGCATCATCCGTACCACCGGCGGCGCGCTCCTGGAGGTCCTGGACACCAGGCTCGGCCTGGAGGGCTTCCACGTCCACACCGTCCGCGTCCGCGAGGGCGAGATCCGCAGCGGCGAGCAGGCCGAAGCCCTCGTCGACGGCCCGCGCCGCGACGCCGTCGCCCGCTCCCACTCCGCCACCCACGTCCTGCACGCCATGCTCCGCCGCACCCTCGGCGACCACGCCCGCCAGCACGGCTCCCTCGTCGACGCCGGGCGCCTGCGCTTCGACTTCGCCCACTTCTCCGCCCTCGACCCCGCCCAGCTCGCCGCCATCCAGGCCCTCGTCAACGACCACCTCCTCGACGACCCCGAAGTCCGCATCTGGCACGCCACCCGCTCCGAAGCCGAGGCTGCCGGAGCCACCGCCCTGTTCGGCGAGAAGTACGGCGACCACGTCCGCATCGTCGACATCGGTGACTTCTCCCGCGAACTCTGCGGCGGCACCCACGTCCCCCACGGCTCCAACGCCGGCCCCGTCCGCATCCTCGGCGAAGCCTCCATCGGCTCCAACCTCCGCCGCATCGAAGCCCTCGCCGGCCGCGACGCCCTCACCTACCACGACACCGAACGCCGTCTCCTCGAAGAACTCTCCACCCTCCTCGGCACCCGCCCCCAGGAAGCCCCCGACACCCTCCGCAAGCGCCTCGACGCCCTCACCACCGCCCAACAGGAACTCGCCCGCCTCCGCGACGCCGAGCTCCACACCCGCGCCCAGCAGCTTGCCGCCTCCGCCCGCGCCGTCCCCCGCGGCCGGATCGTCACCGAGAAGGTCACCGGCCTCGGCCCCGACGAACTCCGCACCCTCGCCGCTGGCACCGCCGACCTCCTGGGCCGCGACCGCGCCGTCGTCGTCCTCGGCACCGAACACGACGGCAAGGCCCTCCTCGCCGCCGCCATCACCCGCAGCCTCCACGCCACCGGCACCCAGGCCAGCCAGATCCTCACCGCCGCCGCCCGCGCAGTAGGCGGAGGCGCCGGCGGCAAGGGCTCCACCGCCAGCGCCGGAGGACGCCGTCCCGAGGTCCTCGACGAGGCACTCACCATCGCTGCCCAGGACGCTGCCCAGGCCCTCAGCCAGTAGCACGGCCGCTGGCGCGTGCGGTCGGGGTCTTCCCGCGGGGAGACGTCGACCGCACGTTCTCACCGTTCTGGGCCTGCCGCGGCAAGGTCTTTCAGAAGGACCACACTCTCGTAGTTGGTCACATCCCACCGCCACGTCCCGATCGGTGCGTACCCCCGCCTGAGATACCAGCCGACCAGCTCAGTGGCCTCGACCGACGTATCGATGACCGCCTCGGTGGACCCGAGCGCAACGATCCGCTCCTCCGCTAAGGTCAGCAGCCGTTGTCCGAGGCCCGTCCCCTGGTACGTGGGATCCACAGCGAGTTGCCAGAACGAGCCCACATCGGCTGGTGCCGGATATCCCGCAGGCACCGCGTACGGTGCCGCCACCGTCACCGACCCGACCAGCTCAGCGCCCTGGAAGGCGAGCCAGCACTCTCCCCTCCCGGCCCGGGTCGCTGTGTCCTGTACGGATTGGTAGGACGCGAAAAAGACCCTGCCGGCCGCTGCATGAGCAGCGTATGCGCGGTGCAGGAGCAGGGTGAGTTCCTCGGCTGAATCGTCATCGGTGAATCGCCGTATCGAGATGTCTCTTCCAGGGCCAGCCGACCGGCCGTGAACGTTGCGCAAGATCACAACGAACAGTCTCGCTCCGATGCAGCCGGAGGGCCTCTGGGACCGCCTATCCGCCGCCCGGTGATGGTCGGCGTGCAGCGACGGGACGCCACTCAGGGCATGGCCGCGAGCCTACCAATTACGCAATGTGACGATCAAGCGTTCGTGACTACGCAGACATGAAAGTAATCGAACAGATGGCCCAGTTGGTCGCCGATGCCGCTAGCATCAGGCTGCCTGGTGGGCCGATCCAGTGTCGATTTGGGTCGTTGTGGCCCAGGTCATGGCTACTGTGAGGCACCCTGGGCAGTCTAGGCAGGAACAGGGAGCGAGCAGACTAGCCTGGCTTCCAGCAGGCGTTTGTCGGCCGTGCCGTGGGCTGTCTCCTGGCCGTTAAAGCTGGTGGGCTGGCTGAGCCGTTCCACGTGTGGACAGAAGGCGGAGCCCTGGTGCCACCAGCAAGGCTGCTGGCCGGAATTGCACGGGTTGTACCGAGCCGCGAAGTGGCTGCGGCTTCAGGACGAGGACGGGATGAGGTCATGACGGTTGCAGCGCGAGAACCCATGGAGATGGTCTCGGCGGCGGCCGCACCGGGCAGACTTCTTCCTGATGGGTCGGATATGGGACTGGTGACGGTCCTCGGCACCCATGCCGTGATCGCCTATCGCAGGGATGCCCAGGAGTACCAGCGCCGTCGCGAGGCTGGCACTGGTGCGCTGGGTCGCAGCGACGTACTTGATCTCCTCATGAGCCTGCCGGTAGACGAGCCTGTCCCCACTGCCGCACTGAACGAGGCCGAGCGGCGCACGCTGAAGGCCGTACCCAAAGGCGCGGTGGACCGGGAAAGCGGAATGGTGACCCGCCGAGCCATCCAGCCTCTTCGAGTCGATCTCGCCGTCGTGTTCGGGCGTGGCTGGGAGTCGGCCATGGAGAAGGCAGAACGGTTCACTCCATTCTGTGCTCGGGCAGTGCTGGTAGAAGGCGCGCTTCGCCGAAGGGAGGAGGCGATGATGCAAGCCGACTTCTACGGCATCGGGCTCTTCGTAGCCGTCGGTGGAGATGTGGACGTGTTGGTACCCCCGCGGCCATTCGTCCGAAAGCGACACAGCACGGCGGCGTGGCGCTTCGTCGAGGACGTCCATCGACAGCTCGGGTAGCAGGCCCTCCCGTATCGGCTCAGAACCCACTACCGGCAGTAGGTGCCTAACCGCCCAGATTCGAACAGTAGCTGGCGGCGGTTGCCGACCACCTACCGCGCTCCACCGGGAAGTGTCGCCCATGCCTTCAGCGGAGCCGGCACCTGGAAGCCGCCTCGCGAAGACACCCCGAGTCGCTGGTTCTCAAGCGCGTACTGCTCTACCGCTGCCGCACACTTATCACGCCACCAAGCCTGGCGGTCGGTACCCGCCGCGTACGTGGCCATCTCGGAGAACCATGCACTCCAGACGAGGACGTTGTGGTCCTCGGATTCCTGACGTGTCTGGCCATCGGGCTTGTCGAAGCGATCCAGTGCCTGCCCGTCGCACTCCTCGCAGTGGCATACCGGAGGCGGGGTGTTGGCGTACTTGTTGGCCAGTCCCACGGCGCCCTTGAAGCACATCAGATTGGGAAGCAACACCTTCGGGTACTGTGCGCCTCCTCCACTCGCCACAAGCGCGCGCTCGCCCGGGGCAACGGAGTGGCGGAGGGAGCTGTCCGAGCCGATTCCGGCGAAAGTCGCCCCGAACGCCATCGCGTCGAGTGCC
Organism: Kitasatospora sp. NPDC056783; assembly: GCF_042789895.1. Lineage (NCBI taxonomy): Bacteria > Bacillati > Actinomycetota > Actinomycetes > Kitasatosporales > Streptomycetaceae > Kitasatospora > Kitasatospora sp. NPDC056783. Next base: position 4,393 of record NZ_JBHUAF010000279.1, on the reverse strand, counting down.
GCGAGATCGGTGCGCAGAAGCGCAATGTGCTCGACCTCGGACATGAGGCGGCGAAGGTTGCCGGGCATCTCCTTGGAGCCTTCGAGAGGGTCGAACTGTCCTGCCAGGATCAACGCCTTGGGGCGGTTGATCTGTTGGCAGACTGCGATGAGCTGCCTGATGTGGCTGTCTTTCAGCCATGCAGCGTCGACGGGAAGCGAGACAATGACGTCCCCTCGTTCGATCCGCTGTGATGCGCGCCAGACCGCCTTCAGCGCCTTCGCGTTCTCCGGCTCGATGTAGCCGGTCGGGGTTAGCGCGGCACTGGCGCCCCTGGCCTTCTGAAAGCTCAGCGACGTCTCAACGTCAGCGAACATTTCGTCACTTGGCAGCAGGAAAGGCTCATCTGCAGTTGCAGTGTGGCTCTTGTAGGGGGCGGCATCGATGAGGAGCGGACCGCTGTACCCAACTTCCGTTCGGAGTTGGAACGCGCGCTCGTCGGCCTTGTCGCCAGTGACCACGATCCCGCCAAGCTCGTCATCGAGTGACCGACGCATCCGGGGGATGAAGCGCGTGTTCTCGTGGACGAGCACACGGCCCTGCAGGAGCGGTAGCGGAGAGACATCGGAATCCAGAACGTGTGGGGCAGAGGGGCGCGGGCCACGAAACGGAAGCTCAGTCAAAGAGTTCACCTCACGGGTTGGCCGAGGACCACGGGGTTCCCGGCGAAGAGGATGCGCACAAGTAGATCTCGTGGAACTCCTCGTGATCCAGGCCGGCGAGATGGGCGGCTTGGATCGAATCGAGGTGGTGCTCTTGCTCAAGTCGGATGGCGACGCGAGCAAGGTACTGCGGGGTCTCACGGGGCACGAGTCCCGGCTCGTTGGTGCGGTAGCCCAGGGCGGACATCTCCACCATGAGCTTGCGGTACTGCCATTCCTTGATGACGCCCAGAGAGAAGGCCCTCCGAAGCAGAGCAGCCATGGACACCCCCCAGCGCGACTTGAGTTCAAGTAGACGCGGCAGGTCGACGCCCTGCTTCAGCTCCTGCCTGATGGTGTCATAGGGCATGAGCAACTGGGACGCGAAGTAGTCGGCCTCCTGCTCCTGCTCGCGCGGGTCACCAGGCTGAGTATGCATCAGCACGTGGCCTAGCTCGTGGGCGAGACTGAAGCGGAAGCGGTCTCCTGGGGCGGCGGAGTTCAGAAGAAAGAGCGGTGGACCGTCTGCAGGCCACTGACTGACGGCATCGAGCTCCGTCGTCTTCAGGTCCCGAACAACCACTATGGCGCCGGCTTGTTCGAGTAGCCCGGTCAAATCTGCGATCGGTCCTGGAGGTACATCCCACTCTTCACGGAGGGTGTCGGCCGCCTCGTGAGGGGTGTCCAGGTCATTGATCTCGATGTGACGGAACCGGTGCGTCCGGGGGTCCTGCACTGCCGATGTCAGAGCATCAGTCTGGTAGCGGGTGAAGGCCAGAGTGGCATGGACGCGCCGCAGCTCGGCAACTCCCATCGAGGCGCGCTTGCGATGGTGCACAAGGCCAATGCCCACCCCCTGAATGTCAGTGGTCGCACATAGCGTCTCAGGTGTGTATCGCAGAGCCGCCGCGAACAGGTCGAGACGATCCCCCTTGACGGGGAGTCGCCCAGCCTCGGCGCGACTCACGTAGCCCTGGGAGATCTTGTTGGGCTGGTCCAGTTTCGTCATCAGATCGGCAAGGTCAACTTGCGTCAACCCGCGGGACTCCCTGGCCAGCACAAGCATGGCGGGCTGCGCAACCACGTCCTCGTCGATTGCCATGGTGCACCTCCCGATCCTGCAGATCTCCCAACCCTGACTCGCAGTATACACAGAATCATGCCGCAAAATATTCCGAGTCTCATCGCGCGGGGGCGCAGGCGCTCTCTATGGGCAGCGCAGCGTCACGTGGCCACGACCACCGTGAAGGGCGGCTGAGCGTGCCAGATCCGTGCCAGAACGGGTGGTGAACGGCGGACAGTAGCGGTCTGCGTCGGGTGTCCGTCGGGCTGGTTGTGCTGGTATCGGAGCAGGTCAGGGGCGCTTTTCGGCTCGAAGGCCCAAAGATTCCCAAGCTTAGAGCGCGAGTTCGATTCTCGTCGCCCGCTCCACTGCCGAAAGCCGCAGGTCATCTGACCTGCGGCTTTCGCGTTGTCCGGGACCGGTGGCCCGTCGCCGGTGGCCGCGGGCCGGGTGGGCCGGCGGGCACCGGCGGGGTGCGGGGGTCAGTGGCGGGTGGTGAGGTCTTCGAGGGTGGGGACGATGGCGGTCGGGGTGGGCAGGGCGGCGTTCCGGGCCTGGAGGCGGTGGGCGGCGTCGCGGAGCGCGGGGTCGGTGAGGAGCCGGGTGAGCAGCGCGGTGTCGACGGCGTCGGAGGTGGAGCTGAGGGCGGCACCGGTGGCGGTGATGGCCTCGGCGTTGACGAAGTGGTCCGCGCCCTGCGGGAGCAGCAGCTGGGGCAGGCCGGCCTGGAGGGCGGTCTGCATGGTGCCCGAGCCGCCGTGGTGGATCAACGCGTCGGCGCGGCTGAGCAGTTCGTTGAGCGGGACCCAGGGCAGGCCGCTGACGTTGGCGGGCAGGGTGCCGAGCGGGGAGAGGTCGGTGTCGCCGACCGCGAGCAGGAAGTCGGCGTCCGCCTCGGCCGCCGCCTCGACCAGGCGGACCACCGCCCGGACGCCGTCGACCTCGGCGAGCACGGTGCCCAGGGTGACGACCACCCGCGGGCGCTCGGCCCGGCGAAGGTACTCGGCCGGGACGACGCCGCCGCCGTTGTACGGGATGTAGCGCATCGGCAGGCCGTCCGGGTCACCGCCGAGGGGGCCGAGGTTGAGCACCGCGGTGGTGGCCGGGCCGGCCAGGCCGTACTCCTCGTACAGGTCGGGCACGTGCGAGGCCAGCCGCTCGGTCATCGAACGGCCGGCGCTGACACCGAAGTTGTGGACCACCGACGGGATCTTGAGCCGGCCGGCGACCAGGGGCGGAGCGGCGTGGAAGGAGTCGTGGACGATGAGGTCGGCTCCCCAGTCGGTGGCGGCGGCCAGCAGGCCGGCCACGCCGGGGCGGGAGGCGTGGGCGAAGACCTCAGCCGCCATGTCGAAGATCTCTTCCTGGGTCCTGCCCTCGTTGACGTACTCGATCCGGCCGCCGAGGTGCTCCTCGAAGATCTCCCGCAGGCTCCGGCCGTCGCCGATCTCGACGATCGGGAAGCCCGCGGAGCGGAGGTGGTCGAGCGACTGCCCGCTGGCGAACAGCACCTCGTGCCCGGCGGCGCGCAGCGCCTGGGCGGTGGGCACCATGGGGAAGAGGTGGCCGGCCGCGGCGGGGCCGACGAAGAGTATGCGCATGGTGATCTCCTTGCGAATGTCGCTAACAAGGCAGTTTCACCTAGGAAGTTGATGCTCAGTCAATTTGACGTAGATCACTGTGCGCGGTTATCGGCCTTTTTGGAGCAGGGCTTGCGATGCGGGCGGAAGCGTGCACCCGCACGCCCGATCGAGCGCCCCAGGTTCCGTCGGTCGGACGGCGGCGGGAGGAGCGAGCCGCGCAGTGCGGGGCAGCGGTTCGACCGCACCGCGCAAGGCGATTCGAGGGCGGGGGAAGTGTGGGAACGGTGAGGGATGGGGCCGGGAGCGGAACTGTCCGTACCAGTCCGCCGTCCAAGCAGTGACGGAATTGCCTGCCCGGGTTGAACCCCGGGAGGAGTGCGGAGGGGCCCTGTGCAGTCAGGTGGTGCCGAACTGAACGTCGGATGTCCGGGTGGCGGCCCCGGAGGCGCGCCGGCCGGGCCCTTCCGGTGGCCGGGGGCGGGGTTCCGGTCGGGGCCGGAGACGGCGGTCGATCAACTCGACGCCGCCGCCCGCTGCGAGACGCTGCTCCAGGAGACCCTGGACGCCGTCCGTCCGATGCCGGTCTGGCAGGGGGCGCCGGCCCGGGCCGGCGCGCGACTGCCGCTGCCGGGGCGGGAGTCGGAGCTGCTCTGGTACGTCACCCGGGGCCGGGACATCCTCACCGTCGTCTCGCTGCCCCGACGGGTGGTGCTGGTCGGCGTGGTGGAGCGGCACTGGCGGCGGCGTGGCTGGATGATCACCTCGCTGGACGCCGATCGCGGCCGTCCGGGCGTCACCGCGACCACTCCGGACGGCTACCGGCTGGCGCTGCGCTTCGGGGAGTCGGGCGAGGCCGGGCTGACCGCGAGCTCGCCGGGGGTGGCCCGTTCGGAGCGGGGGCCGGTGCTGTCCGGGAGTGCCGACCACTGTGCGCCGCCGCTGCCGTACGTGAGCTGTCCGTACTGGAGCGCGCTGGTCTGACCCGTGCCCCGTGCCCCGTGCCCCGTGTCCTGTGCCCCGTGTCGGTGTCCGTGCCCGCCGACGAGGCGGGGTGGAGGGCGGTGGGT
>NZ_JBHUAF010000278.1:0-11420 GCF_042789895.1 Kitasatospora sp. NPDC056783 | reverse complement strand
CAGGGCGATGAGCATGATGGCGAGGACGGACGGCAGCAGGATCGTCAGGTCGGCGGCGCGTTCGACCCACCGGCCGAGGGCCGGGCGCAGCACCGCGAGGATGCCGATGGCGGTGGCCGCCGCGGTGACGACCAGGGCGATGGCCAGGGCGGTGGCGATCAGGGGCGCGCCGCCGGCGAGCAGGCGGCTGAGGACGTCCCGGCCGAGTTGGTCGCCACCGAGGGGCGCGTCACCGCCGAGGGGCGCGCCGCCGCCGGCTTCGGCGTAGGGGAAGGTGACCGGAACGTCGATCGGGTGCGGGGCGAGGAGCGGCCCGGCGAGCGCGAGGGCGACGAGGACGAGCGCGGGGACCGCGCGGATGAGCACCCGTCGCTTCCGTCCGGTGGTGGGCGCGGGGGCCGCTGCCGGGGCGTCGGCGGTCATCGTCGCTCCTCTCCGAGGGTGGTGGTGCGGACGAGGTCGGCGAGCAGCAGGAGCAGGCTGATGGCGGCGCCGCCCGCGGCCACGACTCCGGCGACCAGCGGGGTGTCCCGGTCGGTGATCGCGCCGGCCAGGACGGACCCGATGCCGGGGTAGTTGAAGAGGGTCTCGACGACGACGGTGCCGCCGAGGAGCATGCCGGCGGAGGTCGCGATGCCGACGGCGATGGCGGGCAGGGCGCCGGGGAGCATGTGGTGGCTGAGGATGCGTCGGCGGGGCAGGCCGTCCAGGACGGCGGCCTGGACGTGCGGCAGGGTCGACTGGTCGGCGAGTGCTCCGCGCACGATGCGGGTGTTCCAGCCGATCTGGGGGACCGCCAGGGACAGCAGCGGCAGGACGACCATGGTCCAGGACTCGGGTCTGCCGTCCGGGCCGGTGAGGGTGACGGCGGGCAGCCAGCCGGTCCACTGGGACAGCAGCAGGAGCAGGGCGACGGAGAGCACGAACTCCGGGAGGGCGAACGCGGCGGTGGACAGGGCGTCGACGGCGCGGTCGACGCGCCCGCCGGGGCGCAGCGCGGCCCAGCCGCCGAGGGCGAGGGCGCCGATGGTGCTCAGGGCGAGGGCGAGGGCGCCGAGCAGGAGGGTGTTGGGGAAGGGCCCGGCCAGGACGTCGGTGACGTTCCGGCCGCGCGCGGTGGTGCCGAGGTCGCCGGCGGGCAGGCCGGTCATCCAGTCCCAGAACCGCTCGGCGACGGGCCGGTCGAGGCCCATGGCGGTGCGTCGGGCGGCGAGGTCGGCGGCGGTGACGCCCCGGTCGGAGCTCGCGCCGGCGGCGTCGCCGGGCAGGAGTTCGATGGCGGCGAAGACGGCCGCGAGCAGGACGGCCAGCGTCACGAGTCGTCGGACGGCCTGCCGGGCGACCCGGCCCGCACCGGGGAGGATGCGGGCCGGGAGGCCGCGCGGCGCGCGGGCGCCGGCCGGCTGGAGCGTGGTCAACGTGCCAGCCAGGTCTTCTCGAGCTGGACGCGGCCGTAGCCGGGGAGCTTGGGCAGGTCGCGGACGGCCGGGCCGGCCAGGTCGATGCCGTCGGCCATGCCCCACAGCAGGTAGCCGGACCCGGCGAACTCGATCTCCTGGAGCCGGTGGAGCAGCTTGTCGCGCTCGGCGGCGTCGGCGGTGCCCATGGCCTTGCGGTAGGTCTCGTCGAAGCCCGGCTCGTTCCAGCCGGACTCGTTCTGGCCCGCGTCGGAGAGCATCGTCTTGGAGGCGAAGAAGACCACCGAGTCGTTGGTGCCCCAGTAGGTGGTGTAGAGCGTGCCCTTGAGCCAGGTGTCGTCCCAGAAGACCTTGGAGTCCTGCTTCACCACGTTGATCCTCACCCCGGCCTCGCGGACCTGGGTGGCGAACAGGGTCGCGGACTCGGCGAGGCCGGCGATGTCCTCGGTGGTGACCAGGTCGTAGGTCCTGGCGGTGTCGAAGCCGGCGTCGGCGAGCAGTTGCCTGGCCCTGGCGAGGTCGCGAGTGCGCTGCGGGATGTCCTTGGCGAAGACCGGGTCGCCGGTGCCGAGGATGTCGTTGGCGATGCTGCCGTAGCCGGAGAGGACCTGCTTGACCATGGCCTCGCGGTCGACGGCGAGCCTGAGCGCCTCGCGCACCCGGGCGTCGGCGAACGGGCCGTCGGCGGTGCGCATGACGACGGGCATCGCCATGTCGTTGGGGCGGCGCACGATCCGGACGTCCTTGCGGGCCTCGGCGGTGCGGGCGGCGACGGCGCCGACGTTGGAGGCGACGTCGATCTGTCCGGCGAGCAGGGCGTTGGCCATGGCCTGGGGGCTTTCGAAGAGGCGCACCTCGACGGCGTCCAGCAGGACCTCGCCGCCGTACCAGTGGTCGTTGCGCACCAGGCGGGCGTTGCCGTCGCGGTACCAGTCGAGCTTGAAGGGGCCGGTGCCGGGGGCGCTCGCGACGGCGTCGTCCTCGGTGTCCTTCTTGAGGACGAAGGTGGTCAGCCGGGTGAGCAGCGGCAGGTCGGCGTTGGCGTAGTCGGAGACGAGGACGACGGTCCTGGCGTCCTCGGCCGTGATGCCCTCGGGTTGGATGCCGGGCAGGCGGCTCCGGCCGGCCGGGGTGTTGCGCAGGCGTTTGAGCGACCAGACGACGTCGTCGGCGGTGACCGGGGTGCCGTCGTGGAAGGTGGCGCCGTCGGCCAGGGTGAAGCGCCAGGTCTTGAGGTCCTCGGACGGCTTCCAGGAGGCGGCCAGGCGGGGGGCGGTGTTGGCCTCGTCCCCGGGTATCGCGAGCGTGTCGTAGATCAGACTGATGATCAGGTAGTCGCTCTCGTTGGCCTGGGTGCCGTGCGGGTCCCGGGTGACGGCGGAGGCCTTCCCGAGGGCTCCGACCTTCAACGTCCCTCCGGGGCGGGGCTGCTGACCGGTTCCGTCGGAGGACGAGGCCCCATCGGCACCACCCTTGCCGCCACCGCAGGCGGCGAGCACACCGACCGCCCCGGCTCCGGCTCCGGCCCACAGCAGCTGTCGTCTGGTGACGCCCACGTTCGATCCTCGTCTCGGGTGCCGTACTCAAGTTGCTTAGGGTTACCTATCCTAAATTCAAGACAAGCCGCAAGCCGTCCGGCGGAGCGCAACCACCCCCGGGCCATGCGCCCCCCGACCCTCAAAAGCCCTCCTGAACAGCGGATTTCAGCCCGCGCGGCATGTGCGCCGCCACCCGGAACCGGAACCGCGCACCCGTAGACATCCGGCCGGGTAAGGCTTGCCTGACCTCAGAGTCGTTGTTACGTTCCTCTCGTCCGGCCGTTCGAGCCGTCCCGGACCCACGCCCCACGCGCAGCTCCCGCCGCCGTCCCACACCGGCGCGGTGATGCCACGTGCCCGCGCCCTCTCCTCTCCCGCCCCCGGAAGGTCTCCCGCCGTGCCCACCTGCCCTGCTCCGGTACGCCGCCTCGACACCGACACCGCCTCGGAACTCACCGCCGCCGCCGCGAAGTTACTGAGCCTCCACGGCTCCGCGACCAGCCCCGACCTCCTGGCCGGCCTCCCTGCGGCGTGCGCCCGGCTCGGCGACCCGCTGCACCGCCTGCTGCGCCCGGTCGACACCGCCGACGGCCTGTTCCTGCTGCGCGGCCTGGACGTCGACGACACCGCCCTCGGCCGCACGCCCGGCCACTGGTCCACCGTCGACGACGCGGGCGCGCTGTGGGACGTCGTCCTGCTGCTCGTCTCCACGCTGATGGGCACCCCGATCGCCTGGGACGGCCAGCAGGACGGCCGGTTCGTGCACAACATCGTCCCCTCGCCGGGCCACGAGAGCGAACAGACCGGCGCCTCCAGCGCCGTCCTGCTCACCCCGCACACCGAGGACGCCTTCCATCCCGGCCGCGCCCACCTGCTGCTGCTGTGCTGCATGCGCAACCACGACGGCATCGCCACCACCGCCGCCAGCGTGCGCCTGACCGACCTGCCCGACGCCGATGTCCGGCAGTTGAAGCGGCCCGTCGCCCCGATCCTGCCCGACGACGCCTACGAGCGGGCCCGGCGGTTCGGCGGCCGCCCCGCGCCCGTCCCCACCCTCTTCGAGACCTCCGACGGCCTGACGATGCGTTACGACCCGGCCTACACCCCGCTGGAGGAGGCGGACGAGGCGTGGCGCGAGGCGTACGGGCGCCTCGGTGCGGAACTGGCCCGCGTCTCCGTCGCGGTGAGCCTGGAACCGGGTGACGTCCTGGTCGTCGACAACGACCTCGTCGTCCACGGCCGGGTGCCGTTCCGGGCCCGCTACGACGGCACCGACCGCTGGCTCAAGCGCGCCTCGGTCCGCGTGGAGGGCCGCCCCACCCGCCCGCTCGCCGAGCACGACGAACACGGCTACGGCCAGGCCGCCCTCACCGCCTGGGCCGTCTGAACCACCACCGCCGCCGCTCACCACCTCGAAAGGGCACCCTCATGGACCGGGACGACACCACCCTGCGCGTACTGTCCACCAGCGACCTCGCCGGCCTGGACATCACCCTCACCGACGTCGTCGACACCGTCGAACAGGCCTACCGCACCCTCGCCGCCGGGCGGTCCGACAACCCGCGCAAGCTGACCGTCAAGCCCGCCGACGGCCACTCCGTCTCCTACGCCATGCTCGGGCGCGACGGCGTGCGCGACGTCGTCGCCGTCAAGACCTCGTACAAGCACGGCCTGCACGACAGCCGCGAGAACCAGCACTACTACACGACGCTGACCATCTACGACGACCGCACCGGCCTGCCGGTGGCGATGATGGACTGCTCCCGCATCGGCTCCCTGCGCACCCCGGCGGTCTCCGCGCTGCTGGCCCGCGAGTGCGCCGCCCCCGGCGCCTCGACCGCGCTGGTGATCGGCACCGGCACCCAGGGCCGCCTCGCACTGCCGTTCCTGCTCACCACCCTGCCGAAGCTGGAGCGCCTGCTGCTGTCCGGGACCCACCCCGACGGCATCGCCGCGGTCCGCGCCGAACTCGCCCGGCACTTCCCCGGGCGCGAACCGGAACTGGTCACCGACCTCCGGGCCGCCGCCCGCGACGCCGACGTCATCGTCGCCACCGCCGGCGCCCACACCCCCGCCGCCGTCGAGGCCGACTGGCTCAAGCCCGGCGCGGTCTCGATCCTGGTCGGCCACGGCCTCGCCCCCTCCACCCTCCACCGGGCGGACCGGGTCATCGCCACCAGCGAGGCCCAGATGCGCGTCACCGGCACCGACATGGCCGACGCCGACGGCGGGTTCCCGGCCGTCGACCTGGAACTGCCCGCCGCGATCTCCGGCGCCGCCCACGCCCGTACCGCCCCCGGCCAGCGGATCTTCGCCTACAACAGCGGGCTCGTCGTCACCGACATCGCGCTGGGCCACCGCTTCGCCCAACTCGCCACCGCCCAGGGCCTCGGCACCGAGGTGGCCCTGTGGCGCTGAGCCTGCCCGCCCACCCCGACCCGCTCACCGAACGGATCCACGCCGGCGGCCTGCTCCACGAACTCGCCCACGGCCTGGGCGGCCCCTTCCACTACCTGCTGCCCGAACGCTTCGACGCCAACCTCGCCGCGTTCCGCGCCGCCCTGGCCGAGGCCGGGGTCACCGGACACGTCCACTACGCGAAGAAGGCCAACAAGGCCTCCGTGTTCGTGGAGCGCTGCGCCGCGGCGGGCGCCGGAGTCGACGTCGCCTCGCTCGGCGAACTGCGCGACGCCCTCGGCCACGGCGTGCGCGGCGAGGACCTCGTCGTCACCGGCCCCGCCAAGTCCGAGCACCTGCTGCGCGTCGCCGTCCGGCAGGACGCGCTGATCGCCGTCGACGCCCTCGACGAGCTGGAACGGCTGCTCGCCCTCGGGGTCGACCGTCCCGCCCGGGTCCTGCTCCGCCGCCACCCGCCCGCCCAGCCCCGCAGCCGCTTCGGCCTCGACGACCCGCAACTGCGGCGGGCGCTGGACCGGTGCGCCGAGGCCGGCCGGGCCGTACGGATGGAGGGCTTCAGCTTCCACCTCTCCGGCTACGCGATCCAGCCACGCGCCGACCTCGCCGGAGAACTCGTCGAACTCTGCCTCCGGGCCCGGGCCTCGGGCCTGCGGGCGGACCGGATCAGCATCGGCGGCGGCTTCCCCGTCGACTACGTCGCCTCCGATGCCTGGGACTCCTTCCTGTCCGACCAGGGGCCCGGGCACTACCACGGCGAGAAGTCCTTCGCCACGGGCGACTTCTACCCGTACCACTCCCCCGTCGCCGGGGCGGACGCGCTGCGCGCGATCCTCGCCGCCCGCCCCGGCGGCACGGGCACCAGCCTCTCCGAACGGCTGCGGCAGACGGGCGTGACGCTGCTGCTGGAGCCCGGCCGCGCGCTGCTGGACCGGGCCGGCTCCTCGGTCTTCCGCGTCCAGGGCGTCAAGGACCGGGCCGGGTACGGCATCGTCACCGTCGACGGCACCAGCCTCAGCCTGTCCGAGCAGTGGTTCAACAGCGAGTACCTGCCCGACCCCGTCCTGCTCGGCGATCCCGCCGACCGTCCGCGGCAGCCCTACCGGGCCTGTGTGGGCGGGGCCAGCTGCCTGGACTCGGACCTGCTGACCTGGCGCAAGATCTCCTTCCCCGCCCGGCCCCGCGTCGGCGACCTGCTCGTCTACCCCAACACCGCGGGCTACCAGATGGACTCCAACGAGTCCCCCTTCCACGAACTGCCGCTGCCGCCGAAGGTCGTCATCGACCACCACGGCGGGCGCCCGCGCTGGCACCTCGACCGCTGACCCCGCCCCGCCGTCCCCACGGAGCCCCACCATGACCGATGCCCTGCACCGCCCCCCGGTGGTCAGCCGGATCTCCGACCTCATCGGCTGCACCCCGCTGTTCGAACTCGCCCGCGCCGACAACGGCGCCCGCCTGCTCCTCAAACTGGAGATGTTCAACCCCACCGGCAGCGCCAAGATCCGCATGGCCCGCCAGATGGTCCTCGACGCCGAAGAACGCGGAGAACTGCGCGAGGGCGGCCACATCGTCGAGTCCACCTCCGGCAACACCGGCCTGGGCCTGGCCGTCGTCGCCGCCGAGCGCGGCTACCGCTTCACCGCCGTCGTCGACCACCACGCCGCCGTCGACAAGCTGCGCGGTATGAAGGCGATGGGCACCGAACTCGTCTACGTCGACGACGCCACCGAAGGCGGGGAACTCCACACCGCCGCCCGCGAGGAACTCGCCGAGGAGCTGGCGCGCGGCAAGGACAACACCTTCTTCACCGAGCAGCACAACAACCCCAGCAACGCGGTCGGCTACCACGCCGTCGGCCGCGAGATCGCCCAGGCCCTCGACCACCGGGTCGACGTGCTGATCGGCGCCGTCGGCACCGGCGGCGGACTGTGCGGCACCGCCCGGGAGTTGAAGAAGTCCGTGCCCGAGGTCGCCGTCGTGGGCGTCGAACCGAAGGGCTCGATCGCCTTCGGCCCGCCCGCCCACGACTACTACCAGTCCGGCACCGGCACCCCCGAGGGCGCCACCATCGGACTGCTGGTGGACTACGACCTCATCGACGAGGGCGTGAAGGTCGGCGACGTCGAGGCCTTCGCGACCGCCCGCGTCGTCGCCCGCCGCACCGGACTGCTCATCGGCGGCTCGGCGGGGGGCGTCGTCCACGAAGCCCTGAACCGCCTGCCGGCCCTGGCACCTGATGCCGTTATGGTCGCCTTCGTCAACGACGGTGGCGAGAAGTACATGGACACCGTCTTCAACGACGACTGGATGAATGCCCACGCCCTGCTCGACGACGCGGTGGAGGCCGAGGTCGACGAAATGCTCACCAAACTCCGCAGGCCCTGACTTCCGGGAAACGTGACACCCACGATGCAGCAGCTAGCCACCCTCGCCCGCGACAGCCGCGCGCTCGCCGCGCTCGCCGTCCCGCTCGCCCTCACCCAGCTCGCCCAGGTCGCCCTCACCACCACCGACACCATCATGATGGGCGTCCTCGGCACCGAGGCGCTCGCCGCCGGCGGCCTGGCCCTGGTCGTCTTCAACCAGTTGCGCACCATGGGCGTCGGCCTCGTCACCTCCGTCGGCAACCAGGTCGCGGCCGCCGCCGCCCGCGCCGAACGGACCGAGGGCCCGGCCGACGACGGCGACGGCGAGGTGCGCGGCCTGGTCCGGGCCGCGATGGCCGTCGCCACCCTGGCCGGCCTCGCGGGTGCCGTCCTGATGGTGCTCATCGGCCAGGCCGCCACCTTCCTCGGCCAGGACGCGGACGTCGCCCACCGCGCCCAGGGCATGCTCGCCGCCCTGGCGCCCGGCCTGCTGCCCTGCCTCTGGTTCCAGGCGATCCGCCAGTTCACCGTCGGCATGCGCCGCCCGCAGGCCCTCCTGCGGATCACCATCGCCTCCGTCGCCGTCAACGCCGGACTCAACTGGGTCCTCATCCACGGCACCTGGGGCCTGCCCACGTTCGGCCTCACCGGCATCGGCGTGGCCACCAGCAGCGTCCACCTGCTCTCCTTCCTCGCCCTCCACGCCTCCGCCCGCCGCGACCCCCGGCTCGCACCGCTGCTGAGCCTGGACTTCTGGCGCGCCGACGCACCGACCGTGCGCCGCCTGCTCGGCCTCGGCACCCCGATCGCCGCCACCTACGGCTCCGAGGCCGGCTTCTTCTCCGTCACCGCCCTGCTCGCCGGCAGCTTCGGCACGGCCGCGCTCGCCGCCCACACCGCCGTCAACCAGCTGATCTACATCGTCTTCCAGGTCGCCGTCGGCCTCTCCCACGCCGCCTCCATCAACGTCAGCCGGGAGCTCGCCCTCGGCGAGTACGCCGCCGCCCGCCGGATCAAGAACACCGCCCTCGCCTGCGGCACCGTCGTCACCGCCCTCGTCGGCATCGCCTACCTCGCCGTGCCCCACCTCGTCCTGCGGCCCTACTTCGACCCCGGCTCGGCCGCCGACCAGCAGGGCCTGCGGATCGCCACCGGGCTCCTGGCCGTCGTCGCCGTGCTGCAGTTCTTCGACTGCGCCCAGAACATCGGCGTCGGCCTGCTGCGCGGCCTCGACGACACCCGGAGCGGCTTCCGCATCACCCTGATCGGCTACTGGCTCGTCGGACTGCCCGCCGCCTGGCTGTTCGCCTACCCCCTGGGCGGCGAGACCCGAGGTCTGTGGCTCGGCCTGCTCACCGGCCTCGCCACCACCGCCGCCCTCCTGCTGCGCCGATACGGCCGCGCGCTGTCCGCCAGGGCAACCGCCGTGCCGGAGGTGGCCGTCGCCGGCTGAACCCGAGGCCGGGCCCGCGGGTCGGACCCTCAGTCCGCACCCGAAGGCCGGACCCGACCGCGTAACGGATCCATTTCAGTAGAACAATCAATCATTAAAAAGTAAGGGAAGGCTAACTTTCCAAAGTTTAGCCTTCCCTTATGAACAGCCTGCTGCCGGCCGCGAACACGGCCGGATACACCATGCCCCCGACCTGGCGGCTCCTCACCAAGACCGGCTACTTCCTCGGCCTCAGCGGCGCCATCGGAACCACCATCACCTACGCCACCGCCGTCCGCCCCGCCCTCAGGGCCGCCGAGCGCGGCGGCAGCGCCGACGACGCCGCGGTGCTGCGGGGGCGATCGGCGGCCTGCGCCGCCTGGGCGGGCGTGGTGCTGCTGGCGGCCGGGTACTTCCAGCTCGCCGCCCGGGTCGCCCGCGCGGGCAAGGGGACGCCGTTCGGCGACGCCCTGGCCCCCGACCGGATCTGGCACTTCCTCCGCACCCCCGCCGCCAAGGGCGCCTGGATCGCCCAGGGCACCGTCTACCTCGTCCAGAACCTCGCCCTCCTCGCCGCCGCGGCCGCGATGATCGCCCTGTTCGTCCCGGCCGTCCGCCGTCACGCCGACCGCGTCGTCCTCGCCGCGCTGCCGGCGGCGCTCGCGGTCACGCTGATCGCGGCCGTCCCCACGACCACCCCGGCCGGCCCGGACCGCTGGCTCGACCTCGTCCTCGACCAGGTCCACATCGTCTCCGGAACCGTCTGGCTCGGCGGACTGGCACTGCTGGTCGCCCTGGCCGCGACCCGGGGCCGCCTCGGTGAGGGCGCCGGGCTGATCTGGGCCCGGGTCTGGCAGCGCTTCGGCCTGGTCGCGATGGTGTGCGTCGGCGCGGTCACCGTCTCCGGCCTCTGGCTCAGCTGGAAGCACGTCGGCGGCGTCTCCCAGCTCTGGACGACCGGCTACGGCGTCGCCCTGCTGGTCAAGGTCCTGCTCGTCGGCGGATTGGTCACCGCCGGCGCCTTCAACCAGTTCTGGCTGATGCCCCGGATCACCCGGGCCCGCCTCGCCGACGACACCGCCACGCTGCGCGAGCTGACCCTCGGCCACTTCCCCAAGGTCGTCTGGGGCGAGGTCGCGCTCGGCCTCGCCGTCCTGGTGGTGCTGCCCTTCATCGCCGGCTCGGCCCGCACCGAGGCCGGCGACCCGAAGGCCGTCTTCTCCGGTGGCGTCCTCGCCGCCGGCGCCGCGCTGGTCGCCGCCCTCGCGGTCTCCCTGTACGCGACGGCCAAGGCCTCCGACCACCTCGCACGCCGGCCGTCGGCCACCGCCACCGCCACCGCGACCGTCTGAGGGTCCGGACAACCGGAGGCCGGGGTCCGCGGATTCGTCCGCGAGCCCCGGCCTCCGCCGTTTCCCGGGCCGCTCGGCCGGTCTTGCCGACAGAGTGTCGGCACCTTTCTATTTAGGTTAGGCTAACCATAGTTATCGGGGTCATTCCGACCCGGCCGCATCCGATCCCTGGAGGCCGCATGCCCACGCCCGAGCCCGTCCCGTTCTCCGCCCTGCTCCGCACCGCCAGCAGCGAGGAGCACGAGGCCGCGGAGCACTCCTCGTTCATGAGCCACCTGCTGGGCGGACGGCTCGGCATAGAGGCCTACGCCGACCTCACCGGCCAGCTCTGGTACGTCTACCGGGCACTGGAGGAGCGGTCCGAGCAGCTCGCGGAGCACCCGCTGGCGGGCCCGTTCATCGACCGGGCGCTGCTGCGCACCGAGGCCATCGAGCGCGACCTGGCGCACCTGCGCGGGCCCGACTGGCGGGACGGGCTGGCGCCGCTGCCCGCCACCGCCGCGTACGTGGCCCGGGTGGCGGAGCTGGCCGCCGAGTGGCCCGCCGGCTACCTCGCGCACCACTACACCCGCTACCTGGGCGACCTGTCGGGCGGCCAGATCATCCGGGGCGTAGCCGAGAAGGCCTGGGGCTTCGAGCGCAAGGGCGACGGCGTGCGGTTCTACGTCTTCGAGGAGGTCGCCAACCCCGCCGCCTTCAAGCGCGAGTACCGCTCCAAGCTTGACGCGGCGGGTGCGGCGATGGACGAGGTCGAGCGGCGCCGGGTGGTCGAGGAGTGCAAGCGGGCCTTCGTGCTCAACGGGGCGGTGTTCCGCGACCTGGACGGGCGCTACCCGCTGAGCGCCTGAGCGCCCCCCGGTGAACGAACCGGCCCCCGACGAGCGGTTGCTCGTCGG
>NZ_JBHUAF010000277.1:8986-11455 GCF_042789895.1 Kitasatospora sp. NPDC056783 | reverse complement strand
GTGGAACAAGGATCAGTAGCGCTCGTCGCCGAACTCGTCGACCACGAGGTGCAGCCGGGCGTCGCTCGCGTTGTAGAGCGAGATCTTGCCGTCCTTGACCGGGACGACCACCTGGTTGGAGACGGTCTCGCCGCGCAGGAAGTTGAGGTTCGACGCGTTCGGTGCCGCGTCGCCGTGCGGGTACACGGTGAGGTGCCCCTCGGCGCCCGGCGCGGTGACCGTCACGTTCAGGGTCATCGACGTGGTGTTGCTCCTGGCGTCGATGTTCACGGTGCCCCGCGCCGGAACGGACCGGTCCTCGCCGCTCCACACGAGGCGGGTGTCGAGGCGCCGCTCCGGGTCGATCGGATGGTACGCCGTCCTGCCCGCGGCGTCGAAGTAGCCGGCCAGGTCGGCGATCAGCTGCACGGTGCCGCCGGACGCGTTGTGGAACGACACCTTGCCGTCCTTCACCGGCACGGTCACCAGGTTCGGGATCGTGCGCCCGGCCGTCCAGTTGATGTTGGAGGCGTTCGGCGCCGCACCGCCGTGCGGGTAGACGGTAAGGTGCCCCTCCTGCGTCGGGTCGGCCACCGTCACGTTCATCGTCACGGCCGTCACCCCGGTGGCCGGGACCCCGGCCACACCCGTCACCGGCAGGTCGACCGTGCCGTACGCCGGAACCGCCTGCGCCGCAGGGATACCGATCGCCGCACGGGTGTCCAGCAGCCGCGTCGGACCCTGAGGGTGGAACAGCGAGCCCTTCGGGCTGTAGTAGCCCGCCAGGTCGGCGATCAGCTGCACGGTGCCGCCGGAGGCGTTGTAGAACGACACGTTGCCGTCCTTCACCCGCACCGTCACCTGGTTCGCAGTCGTGCGCTTGGCGGGCCAGTTGAGGACGGAGGCGATCGGTACCGCGTCACCGTGCGGGTAGGCGTTGAGGTGCCCGTCCTGCTGGGGATCGGTCACCGTCACGTTCATCGTCACAGCCGTCACTCCGGTGGCCGGGACCCCGGCCACACCCGCCACCGGCAGGTCGACCGTGCCGTACGCCGGAACCGCCTGCGCCGTACGGGTGTCCAGCAGCCGGGTCGGGCCCGCCGGAGTGTAGGCGCTGCCCACGTCGGTGAACTCGAACGCGCCGCGGTCGCGGAACCCGCTGCCCGTACCGGTGTTGGGCACGGTCGGGTCATCCACAGCCGCCCGACCGTTGAAGTCGGTCGGCAACATGCCCGGGGCGTTCTCATCGGCCGAGTCGATCCGGTGGTCGGCCGGAGCGGTTGGCCCCCTCTCCACCAAGGCCAGGTGGATCCAGTCGTGTGCGCCCTGGCCGGTGGCCTCGGTGAACGCCTGCTGGGTGGCGTACGTCGTACCGGCCCACTCGTAGCCCGCGCCGCCGCTGCGCCGGTCGATCAGGTTGTAGTCGAGCTTGCTGCCCGGCACGGCGCCCGCTCCGACGGTGAACCCGGTGGCGCCGGCCGGGTTGTCACAGGCCTGCTGTTCGCGCTTCGAGGTGTTCACCACGTTGTTCTCGACAACCGCGCCGGTCGAGGCACCGTCCAACGCGATCCCGACGCCGCACCCCGAGGAGACGTCGTTGGCCACCACGACGGTGTTCGGGGCATCCTTGACCAGAACCCCCCTGGTCATGTTGGTGGTCACGACCGTACCGGTGGAGCCACCGTCCACGACGACCGCCGGACCCCCAAGCGAGGTGATCTGGCTCCGCCCGAGGAGCACGCCAGCGGAGCCGTTGGTGACGCGCACCCCGTTTCCGCTTTGAGCGCTCAGTTTGTCGAAGGAGACGTCGTGGGCGCCGTCCACCACGACGGTGGGCGCTCCTGCGGCAGCCCAGATCTCCAGGCCCTCGAAGCGCAGGTGCTCGGCGCCCTTGACCACGAACCCGTTGACGGGCTTGCCGGGACGACCGATCCCCGAACCTTCAACGACCCAGCTCTGTCTGGCGCGGAAGGTAATCGGCGCCTGCGCCGTACCCGACCGCGTGATGGTCAGGTCCTCGTAGTAGACACCGTCGACGATCTCGACGGTCTGCCCCGGCTGGACGGCGGCCGCCGCCGCGCCGATGGTGCAGTACGGCGCCGCCTCGGTACCGCTGCCGCTGTCGGTGCAGTGCGCACCCGCGGTGTTGTTGACGTAGAGCGTGCCGCCCGCCGCGGCAGCGCTGCTCGCACCGACGGCCGGCAAGCCGACCGTTCCGACGAGCAGGGCGCCGACGGTCAGCGCGGATCGGACTCTGGACACGAAGTCCCCCCTGGTGATCGCGATGTCACATCGCTTGGACGCCCTTGCCGCCCGGGCGTCCCGGGCAGGGCGCGGACATCCTTACACGGAGGGCCCGTTGGTATCAGGGGTTTTTGTTCGAACACGGGCGTGGGGGGGGGGGGCCCCCCCCCGCCCCCCCCCCCCCCCCCCCCCCCCCCCCGCCCCCGGGGGGGGGGTGCGGGCCCGGCCGCCGCGGGGCCCCGGCCG
>NZ_JBHUAF010000277.1:0-8976 GCF_042789895.1 Kitasatospora sp. NPDC056783 | reverse complement strand
GCGGCCGGGGCGGGGCGCGCACATCGGCCCGCGGGGGGCGGGTGTTTACCGGGGTTTTTGGTCCGACCCGGGGGGTGGTAGGGCGGCCCGCCCCACGCCCCCCGCGGCGCGCTACCGCCCGGGGCGGACGGTGATGTCGGTGATCTCCGCGTCCCGGGAGGCGTCCAGGGCGGCCAGGATCGCCTTGGCGACGGACTCGGGCTCGATCCAGCGGTCGGCGTCGTACTCCTTGCCCTCCTGCTGGTGCACCTTGACCTGCATCGCGGTGGCGGTGCGGCCCGGGTAGACGGAGGTGACCCGGACGCCGTTGGTCCGCTCCTCGGCGCGCAGCGAGTCGGCGAGCGCCTTGAGGCCGTGCTTGCTGGCCGCGTACGCCGACCAGTCGGCGTGGGCGTTCAGGCCCGCGCCGGAGTTCACGAAGAGCACGTGGCCCTTGCCGAGCCGCAGCGACGGCAGCAGCAGCCGGGTCAGCTCGGCGGGGGCGACCAGGTTGACGTTGAGCGTCTCCTGCCAGGCCTTGACGGTCAGGTCACCGACCGGGCCGAGCTCGACCATGCCGGCGACGTGCACCAGCGAGTCCAGCTTCACCGGCAGCTGCTGGTGCCCGAAGGCCCAGGACAGCTTGCCCGGGTCACCCAGGTCGCCGGCCAGGGTCTTCGCCCCGGGGAAGCGCTCGCGCAGCTCGGCGGCCCGACGGGCGTCGCGGGCGAGCAGCCAGAGCTCGTCCCCGCGCTCGGCGAGCTTCTCGGTCAGGACGGCGCCGATGCCGGAGCCGGCGCCGGTGATCAGATGTGCAGCCATGGAGTCGATCCTCTCAGGCCTTGAGCTGGGCGAACACCTCGGCGGGCGTGTCCGCGAAGGTGATCAGCTCGGCGAGCGGGCGGGGCAGGAAGCCCTCGGCGTCCATCCGCTCCATCTGGGTGCGCAGGCCCGAGTAGAAGCCCTCGGTGTCCAGGACGACGACCGGCTTCTCGAACCTGCCGTGCTTCTTGAGCTCCAGCACCTCGGTCACCTCGTCCAGGGTGCCCAGCCCGCCGACCAGCACGACGATCGCGTCCGCCCGGGCCGCCAGCTCCGCCTTGCGCTCCGACAGGTCCGCCGTCCACACCAGCTCGTCCGCGCCGACGTACGCCTTGTGCCGCAGCATCTCGACCATGACGCCGACGGCCCTGCCGCCCGCGGCCTTCACCTCGTCGGCGAGGAGGCCCATCAGCCCGGCGTTCGAGCCGCCCCAGACGAGGGTGTGCCCGCCCTCCCCCAGGAGCCGGGCGAACTCCGCGGCGGGGGCGGAGTAGCGGTCGTCGAGCGAGTACGCGGAGCAGAAGACGCAGATATTCATGATGCCGTCTGGTCTATCACGATCCCGGGATGGTGCTCACCGCCTTTACCCGGCGTACGGCACGACCTGCGGCTGTCGAGCCGCCCCGGCCGGAGCCCGCGGGCCGGCGGTTCCGGCGGGATGCCGGAGCACCGCCGACGGGTCCGTCAGCCCTCGACGACTCCCAGGATGCCGTCCTCGCGCAGGATCAGGTGCTCCTCGCCCTGGACGCTGCTCCCGGGAACGAGGTAGTTGCCGCTCAGCACCTTCCCCTCCTCCGGGGCGTCGGGCGCCGCCGGGTCCTCCTTCGCGGCCTGCTTGGCCTTCCACTCGGCCGCCTCGTCCTTCAAGGAGCGGATCTCCATGACCGCCCTCCGACTTCCGCGCACCCTCACGAGCTGACATGTCGTCACCCATGGTGACACCTTCACGCCCCGGGGGCCTGGCATCCGGAAGCCGACCCGAGTGATCATGACTGGCGTTCCGTCATACAGGCATGCCGAGGGGTCGATTGTGATGCTGGTCGACTGGCCCACCGAACCGTTCGTTCTCCGACCGCACCGTGAACCGTCCCACGCCGCGGCGGCCGCGAAGCCGGCCGAGTTCCGGCAGGCCGATCCGGTGCCCGGCGGGTGCGCCAAGGGCGGGATGGTCACCCGGCCCGACGGGACGAGGTCGAGGACGCCCACCGCTGGTGGGAGGGGCGCGGCTGCCCCGGGCCCGAGCGGTTCGGGCTGACGGTCACCGAGGAGGCGCAGTGGGCCTGGCTGGACCGGCCCGCACAGGTCCTGCCGTTCAGGCGGTGACGGCGGGGCGCTCCGTGGTGGCGATGGTGGCCGAGCCGACGACCCGCGTGCCGTCGTACAGCACGACCGCCTGGCCGGGGGCGATGCCGCGGACCGGGGAGTCGAGGCTGACCTGGAGGGTGCCGTCGACGACGGAGGCCGAAACCGGCACCTCCTCGCCGTGGGCGCGCAGCTGGGCGGTGTAGCGGCCGTCGGCGAGCGGCTCGGTGCCGCACCAGCGGGGGCGGATGGCGGTCAGCCCGGTGACGTCGAGGCCCTCGACCGGGCCGACGGTGACGGTGTTGTTCACCGGGGAGATGTCCAGCACGTACCGGGGCTTGCCGTCCGCCGCCGGGCGGCCGATCCGCAGGCCCTTGCGCTGGCCGATGGTGAAGCCGTACGCGCCGTCGTGCTCGCCGAGCTTGGTGCCGTCGGCGTCGAGGATGTCGCCGGGCGCGGTGCCGAGGTGCTTGGCCAGGAAGCCCTGGGTGTCGCCGTCCGCGATGAAGCAGATGTCGTGGCTGTCGGGCTTCTTGGCGACGGCCAGGCCGCGGCGCTCGGCCTCCTCGCGGATGGCTTCCTTGGTGGTGTCGCCGAGCGGGAAGAGCGAGTGGGCGAGCTGCTCGGCGTCGAGCACCCCGAGCACGTACGACTGGTCCTTGGCGGCGTCCACCGCGCGGTGCAGCTCGCGCGAGCCGTCCGGCAGGTCGACGATCCGGGCGTAGTGGCCGGTGCAGACGGCGTCGAAACCGAGCGCGATCGCCTTGTCCAGCAGCGCCGCGAACTTGATCTTCTCGTTGCAGCGCAGGCAGGGGTTCGGGGTGCGCCCGGCCGCGTACTCGGCGACGAAGTCGTCGATCACGTCCTCGCGGAAGCGCTCGGCGAGGTCCCAGACGTAGAAGGGGATGCCGATCACGTCGGCCGCGCGCCACGCGTCCCGGGAGTCCTCGATGGTGCAGCAGCCGCGCGCGCCGGTCCGGAAGGACTGCGGGTTGGCCGAGAGCGCCAGGTGGACGCCCGTCACCTCGTGCCCCGCTTCGACGGCGCGGGCGGCGGCGACGGCGGAGTCGACTCCGCCGGACATCGCCGCGAGCACGCGAAGACGGCCGGTGGAGGGAGTGGTCGGGGCACCCGGGAAGTCAGTCATGGTGACTACAAGCGTACGGGGCCGCCGAACATGCCCCGGCCCTCGGACAGGGCACGGGCTAGCGGCGGACCGAGGCCAGACCCGCGTTGCGCGCCCGCTGGACGACCGGCCCGATGGCCCCCGCCAGCGCCGCGACGTCCTCCTCGACCGAGGTGTGTCCGAGCGAGAAGCGCAGCGAGGCGCGCGCCAGCAGCGGGTCCACGCCCATCGCGAGCAGCACGTGGCTGGGCTGGGGCACCCCGGCGGAGCAGGCCGAGCCGGTGGAGCACTCGATGCCCTGGGCGTCCAGCAGCATCAGCAGCGCGTCGCCCTCGCAGCCGGGGAAGGAGAAGTGCGCGTTGGCGGGCAGCCGGCCCTCGGCCGACGGGTCGCCGTTGTACACCGCGTCCGGGACGGCGGCCAGCACCGAGGCCACCAGTTCCTCGCGCAGCGCGCCCAGGGTGACGGCGTGCCCGGCCCGTCGCTCCACCGCGATCGCCGCGGCGGCCGCGAAGCCGGCCGAGCCGGGGGCGTCCAGGGTGCCGGAGCGCACGTCGCGCTCCTGCCCGCCGCCGTGCAGCAGCGGTACCGGGGTGGCGCCCCGGGAGAGCAGCAGCGCGCCGATGCCGAACGGGCCGCCGATCTTGTGCCCGGTGACGGTGAGCGCGGTGAGGCCCGACTCGGCGAAGGAGACCGGGACCTGGCCGAGCGCCTGCACCGCGTCGGCGTGCACCGGGATGCCGTACTCGGCGGCCACGGCGGTCAGTTCGCGCACCGGCTGGACGGTGCCGACCTCGTTGTTGGCCCACATCACGGTGACCAGCGCGACCGCCTCGGGCGCCCGTTCGATCGCCTCGCGCAGCGCCTCGGGGTGCACCCGGCCGTATCCGTCCACCGGCAGGTACTCGACGTCGGCGCCCTCGTGCTCGGAGAGCCAGTGCACCGCGTCCAGCACCGCGTGGTGCTCGACCGGGCTGCACAGCACCCTGGTCCGGGCCGGGTCGGCGTCCCGGCGGGACCAGTAGAGGCCCTTGACCGCCAGGTTGTCGGATTCGGTGCCGCCGCCGGTGAACACGATCTCGCTCGGGCGGGCGCCCAGGGAGTCGGCCAGCGACTCGCGGGACTCCTCGACCACCCGGCGGGCGCGGCGGCCGGCCGTGTGCAGGGCCGAGGCGTTGCCGACCACCCCCAGGTGCGCCGTCATCGCGGCGATCGCCTCGGGCAGCATCGGCGTGGTCGCCGCATGGTCCAGGTATGGCATAACGAACCGATTGTAGAGCGCGGCACCGCGCGCCCATCCAGGCCTGCGCACCGATCCGGCCACCGGCCGTACAGGCCACCGCCGGACGGCCGCGCGCGCACCGCCACCGGACGGTCGCGTCCGGCACCGGTTTACGCCTCCGCGCCACCCAGCGGTTAGCCTGACGCCACCAGTCAGCCGGATCCACGGGATACGCCATGTCGCAGTCGGTCGACCGCGCGCTGACCCTGCTCGACGCACTCGGCGACGCGCCGCTCTCGCTGGAGCAGGCCGCCAGCAGCCTCGGGGTGCACAAGTCCACCGCCCTGCGGCTGCTGCGCACCCTGGAGGAGCACGGCTTCGCCCGCCGCCAGCCGGACTTGCGCTACCGGATCGGCGGCCGGGTGCTCTCGCTGGCCCACCGCGCGCTGGAGGACTTCGACGTCCGGCAGGTCGCCGCGCCGTACCTGGCCGCGCTCGGCGCCCGCAGCGGCCTCACCGTCCGGCTCGCGGTGCTGCACGACGGCGAGGTGCTGTACCTGGACGAGGTGGCCGGGCCGCCGGGCGCCGAGCCGTCCCGGATCGGGCGCCGGGCCCCGGTCGAGGGGACGGCGGTCGGCCGGGTGCTGCTCGCCGGGCTCTCCGAGGGCGGGGACGGGGGCGAGGAACCGGAGCTGGCCGCGGTGCGCCGCCGGGGCTGGGCGGCCGAGTCCTGCGAGCACCGGGAGCCGGTGACCTGTGTGGCCGCGCCGGTCGCGGGCAGCGGCGGACGGACGGTCGCGGCCTGCGCGTTGAGCGCCCCGGCGAGCGAGGTGCCGCCGGCCGCCCTGGCCCGGATGGTGCCGGAACTGCTCTGCACCGCCGAGGCGATCTCGCTCGCGTACGGCGGCTCGCCTACTCCTCGTTGGTGCGAGAACCGTTGCGGTGCCAGGCCCGCGGTGCCCGCCAGCCGTACCGTAGGGCGAGCATCCGCAGCCCGAAGGCGGTGAGCGCGGCGGCGGTGCCGGTCGGGCCGGTGAGGTGGTCGGTGGCGATCAGCAGCGCGACCACGGTGGCGCCGACGAGGGCCGGGACGGCGTAGATCTCCCGGTCCCAGCGCAGCAGCGAGGGGATCTCCCCGGCCAGCACGTCGCGGATCACGCCGCCGCCGGCCGCGGTCACCATGCCGAGGGCGATCGCCGCGACCGCGCCGAGCCCGAAGTCGTGCGCCTTGGCGGTGCCGGTGACGCAGAACAGCCCGAGCCCGAGCGCGTCCAGGGTCTGCACCGCCCGGTTGATCCGCTCGACCTCCGGGTGCAGGAAGAACACCACCAGCGCGGCGGCCAGCGGGGTCACGAAGTAGCCGAGGTTGGTGAAGGCGGCGACCGGGGTCGCCCCGATCACCAGGTCGCGCATCACACCGCCACCGAGTGCGGTGACCTCCGCCAGCACACAGATCCCGAAGATGTCCATGTTCTTGCGGACGGCGAGCAGGCCCCCGGAGAGGGCGAAGACGAAGATGCCGACGAGGTCCAGCGACTGCTGCACGTCGGACGGGAAGAGCTGGGATGTCACCGTCCATGTGTACCCGATCTCCCGGAAGCTCCGGTGAACGGCCACCATTCGCATCCGAACGACCGTTCGGGGCCCGACGGGCGCCGGTCGCCCGCCCCGCCGGACGGTTTCCGCTAGCCTCCGGCTGTGAAGCTCGCACTGCCCGGATCGTCCCCGCGGTCCACGTCCCCCGCCTCCGCCAGGCTCGGCTGGCTCGACGCCCTGCGCGGCATCGCCGCCCTCGCCGTCGCCATGCACCACTTCGGGCTGCTCGACAAGATCCCGTACGGGGACCGGGTGCCGCCGTACCTGGATCTCGGCTTCTTCGGCGTGATGCTGTTCTTCCTGGTCAGCGGGTACATCATCCCGGCCTCGCTGGAGCGGCGCGGCGACGTCCGGGCGTTCTGGACCGGACGGATCTTCCGCATCTACCCGGCGGTGGCCGCCGCGGTGGTGGCGAGCCTGCTGGTGCTGCCCCGCGACGACCAGATCGTGCAGGGCTTCACCTTCGACCACCCGGCGCTGTCGCTCGCCGCCAACGGCCTGCTGCTCCAGGACCTGCTGGGGGTGCCCAGCGCGCTCGGGGTGATGTGGTCGCTCGCCTACGAGATGGTCTTCTACTACTTCGTGTCCGCCCTGTTCGTTCAGGGGTGGCACCGGCACAGCGCCCCCGTCGCGGTCGGGTTCGCCTCCGTCGCCCTGCTGCTCGGCGCCTGGCTGCCGATCAGCACCCTCTCGGTGAGCCTGGAGGCGTCCGGGCACCTGGTGGTGGCCGCCGGGATCGTGGTGCTGATGGCACTGGCCTGCATCGCCACCGCCCGCCCGGACCTGACCCGGTGGGGCGCGCTGCTGCTCGGCGGGCTGGGCCTGGCGCTGATCACGCTGAACAGCCGCTCCACCGGCTTCGAGACCATGCTGATCTTCGCGACCATGTTCGCCGGCACCGTGCTGTACCGGCTGGAGCACTGCCAGATCGACCGGCTCCCGGCCCTGCTCTGCTGCGCCTTCGTCGTCGTCTCCGGTGCCGCGGTCGGCTACCTGTACAACCGCGACACGGCGCTGTGGCACACCTGGACCCCCTCGTGGAAGTCCTTCTCCTTCGCCTACCTGGCCGCCTGGGCGCTGTTCGCGGGCGCCATGCTGCTGCGCCACCGCCGCTTCCCGCGCTGGCTCAGCGGGTTGGGCACGATCAGCTTCTCGGTCTACCTGCTGCACGGCCCGCTGATGTTCTTCATCGGCTGGAAGCTCCGGACCCACCCGCTGCCGTTCGCCGGGCCGAAGGGGCAGGCCGTCCTCACCCTCGGCTACCTCGCGGCGCTCGTGGTGCTCTCCTACCTCTCGTACCGGCTGGTCGAGATCCCGTTCCAGAAGCTCGGCCGCACGGTGGTCAGGGCGCTGAACCGACGCTTCCCGGCGGCCGACGGGGACCCGGTGGAGAGGGTTCCGCTAGCCTCCCGCGTGTGAAGCTCATCGAACGCGCGTCCCCGCGCCGCACGAACGCCCGCACCGCCGCGGGCGGCGCGGCCGATGCCCCGTCGAGGCTCGGCTGGCTCGACGCCCTGCGCGGCATAGCCGCGCTCTCGGTGGCGATCTACCACCTGGCCCTGCCGTTCGTCTGGCTGAACGCCAACCACGTGCCGCGCTACCTGGACCCGGGTGTCTTCGGCGTGATGCTGTTCTTCCTGGTCAGCGGGTACATCATCCCGGCCTCGCTGGAACGGCGCGGCGACGTCCGGGCGTTCTGGGCGGGCCGGTTCTTCCGGATCTACCCGGTGGTCGTCGTCACCGTGGTGCTGAGCCTGCTGATCCTGCCGCGCGGCCACACGGTGATCCAGGGCTGGGCCTTCGACCACCCGCTGCTCACGCTGGCGGGCAACGGGCTGATGGTCCAGGACATGATGGGCGTCACCAACGTCGTCGGGGTGATGTGGACCCTCACCTACGAGATGATCTTCTACTACTTCGTGACCACGCTGTTCGTCCGCGGCCGGCACCGGCAGAGCGCCCCGATCTCGATCGCCTTCGCGGCCGCCGCGCTCGTCCTCGGCGCCTGGCTGCCGCTCTCCACCCTCACCGGCAGCGGGCTGCCGGCCACCCGGAACCTGGTGGCCGCGGCCGGGATCGTCGTGGTCGCCGCGATGGTCTGCGTCTTCACCGGCCGGGCCGACCTGACCCGCTGGGGCGGCACCCTGCTCGGCGGGCTGGGCCTGACGCTGATCCTGCTGAACAGCCGGGCAGCCACCTTCGAGACCCTGATCATCTTCGCCACGATGTTCGCCGGCACCGTGCTGTACCGGCTGGAGCGCGGGCAGCTCGACAAGGTCCCGGCGCTGCTCTGCTGCGCCTTCGTGCTGACCTCGGGCGTCGTCTCCGGCTACCTGTACAACCGGGGCCCGGCCCTGTGGCACACCTGGACCGAATCCTGGAAGGCGTTCTCCTTCGCCTACCTGGCCGCCTGGACGGTGTTCGCGGCCGGCATGCTGCTGCGCCGCCGACGGTTCCCGCGCTGGCTGACCTGGCTCGGCACGATCAGCTACTCGGTGTACCTGCTGCACAACCCGGTCATCCACGCGATGGACTGGCTGCTGGAGGGGCACGAGCCGTTCGAGTCCTGGCAGGGCCGCGGCGCGCAGTTCGTCGCCTTCATGGCGGCGCTGCTGCTGATCAGCCACCTCTCGTACCGGCTGGTCGAGATCCCGTTCCAGAAGCTGGGGCGACGGGTGATGAAGGCCGTCGACCGCCGCTTCCCGCGCGAGGCCGAGGAGAAGGCGGCGGCGACCACGGCGACGGCCTGAACGGCGCCGGCCCGAACGGCGAAGCGGCCGCCCTCCCCGGAAGTCCGGGGCGGGCGGCCGCTTTCGCGTCACGGTCCTCAGGAGGCCGAGGGCGCCTTCACGGATGCCTTCCCGGGCGCGTTCCCGGGCGCGTTCTCAGGCGCGTTCTCCGGGAAGTGGCACGCCACCTCGTGCCCGGT
>NZ_JBHUAF010000276.1:0-11459 GCF_042789895.1 Kitasatospora sp. NPDC056783 | reverse complement strand
GTCGGCCGGGCCGACTTCTCGCGTCAACAGGACCGGGCAGACCAACGCGGCACCGTGGCTTCCTGGATCTCCAGGACGGCGGCGGCGAAGTCCGCGGGGCCGCCACCCCACGGGTCGGCGATGCCCGGGCCGAGAATCCTCACCGGCCGGCCGGGGCCGGCGGCGACTTCGACAGCGAGCGCGGTCTCGTCGTCGACCGCGATCAAATCGTCGGCCCAGCCGAGGAGTTCCTCGTCAAGGAGCCGGCCGCGGTGGCCGGTCAGGTCGTGACTCCTGGATCGTGCAGCTCAAGAAGTGCGGACCGAAGGTTCGGGATCAGCTCATAGCACTGGCCGAAGACGAGACGTTCGCGGAGATGTCCGGGCGGACCATGGATGTGTTCGTGCGGAAGTACGTCAAGGAGCGCTATGGAATTGATCTCGGCAGCACGCCGACTTGAGCTGCTGTTCGGTGAGCCGGCCCAGGAGGTTCGGAAGCTTGAGCTGCGGGACTTCTATGAGGTGGACCGCCCGCTGTTCGAGGCATGGAGCTCAGGCGACCGTGCGGCGGTCGAGGAAACGATGCGAGGGCATCGTGCGTTTCTGGCCGGGAAGGACGCCACCGGATTCCCCTACCGGCGTGTGCGGGTCGTCTCCGAACCGCTGTCGGACTACCAGCGGATGGCGGTCGAGCTGGCCGACCCCACGGAACGTCTGCGGTGGCTTCCCCGCCGCCTCGTATCGGCGCTGCCGTTGCCGGGGAACGACTGTCTGCTCCGGGAGGACCTGGTGATCTTCAACCTCATCGGGGGAGACAGCCAGCAGGCTGACATCCAGCTCTCGACCGATCCGGACGTGATCCGGTTCTGCAACGAGGCGTTCGAGCAGGCGTGGTCACTCGGCACCCCCAATGGTGAGTACAAGCCGTAACGACATGTCCGACCAGGAACCAGCCGAGTCTGCAAGGCGCGCCCTCGGGACTCAGCTCAAGGAACTCCGTCGGGACGCTCACCTCTCGGATGTCGAACTCGCACGGCGCTGCGGCTGGTCTCATACTTCGTCCGCGTGTTCGCTGCGCTGCGGGAGCAAGCCGTGTTCGGCCCGGCCGCCCGAGACGAGATCGAGGCGGCTCGTGACCGTCTTCAAAAGGCCTGATGGCCCCTGGCCTGCTGTTTCGCAGGTCAGGGGCCATCGGTTTGAGGCTGCCGAAGGGTGGATCAGCCCTCGATCGGCAGGTCGCCGGCTCGGACGGCCTCGATGAAGACGCCCCACGAGGAGTCGGGGAAGACGAGGGCCGGGCCGTGCGGGTCCTTGGAGTCACGCACCGGAACGAGGCCGGGGAATCCGGGGGCTACCTCGATGCAGTCCCCGCCGTCGTCCCCGCTGTAGCTGCTCTTCCGCCAGGCGGCTGCGGCGAGCTTGTTGCTCATCATCCTTGAAACCCTCCAGCGCATCGGCGATCAGCCGAAGCGAGTCGCTCTCTGACGGGCACTCAGCCCGAAGCTGATCATAGCGACGCCGGTGTTTGGCCACGACGGCTGGAGCATCGCTCAAGTGGCCTCGATCGAGGCTCTCCGAGTAGACCCAACACTGCCCATCTGGCAGTTCCAGCAGCACCATAGCCGTCTTGATGAACGTCCGCCGGTTCGAGAACGGCGCGACGTGAAGGATGACGTTTGGGAGCTGCGCCACCCGCAGCAGGTGCTCCATCTGGCTTCGCATCACGCTCGGCCCGCCCACCACCGTACGGATGGCGCTCTCATCGAGAATGGCGAGCAGCAGCGGCCCGCCAGGCACGAGAAAGGGATCCTGGCGACCGAGTCGGGCTCGGATCCTTTCCTCGATCTCCTCTGCGTCTAGGACCGCAGCACCATTGGCGAAGAGCGCGTGCGCATACGGCCGACACTGCAGCAGCCCATGAATCAGGCTGTCCTGATAGACCCGCAGCCCAACTGCGACGGCCTCCAGCTCCGCACGCTCCTGGAACCAGTCCGGATGATCGATCGAGGCGCTCCAGTCCACCCTGCTGTACAACCGCATCAACAGCCCGCCGGTGTTCAGCAGCTTCTCGAACAGCTCCATCTCCTCGATCAGAGGCTTCCGGCGCCCGTTCTCGATCCGCGAGAGGACCGTCCGGTCCATGTGCATGAGCTTCGCGAGCTCCTCTTGCAGGAATCCGGCGTACTCACGGGCGTATCGCACCTCTTCGCCGAACATCCTCGCGGAACTCGCCGTCGGGCCGCGCTTGATCCTTCGCTGTGCCATCACCGCTCCTCGCTGTGCTTCACGCGCTCAACACGTGGAACCCGGCTTCACCGTAGCCCCAGCGGCCGATCATTGTTACCGGAACGCAGTGATCTGCTTGCACAGCGTGAACCGCGCGCTCCCCCGCACGCCCCCTTACGCCCCCGAGGTCCCCCATGCCCACCGCCCGCCGCCGCCCCCGCAGTTTCGTCGCGCGTCTCGACTCCTGCCCCGAATCGGCCCCTCTGGCCCGATACTTGCTGCGCGCCTACCTCTTCGGCCTCCCGGCCGGGGAGCGTTACTCCGACACCG
Organism: Kitasatospora sp. NPDC056783; assembly: GCF_042789895.1. Classification (NCBI taxonomy): domain Bacteria; kingdom Bacillati; phylum Actinomycetota; class Actinomycetes; order Kitasatosporales; family Streptomycetaceae; genus Kitasatospora; species Kitasatospora sp. NPDC056783. The sequence goes on along the minus strand of NZ_JBHUAF010000276.1, from coordinate 8,925 downwards.
CCGAACTCCTGCTCTGCGAGCTGTTCGCCAATGCCGTCCAGCACTCCGACGCCCCCGACGACCGCCACATCGAGATCCGCTTCGCCCTCTTCCACGACCGCCTGCGCCTGGAAGTCCACGACGCCTGCGCCGACCGCCCGACCCTCCGGACCCCCGCCCCCGACGACGAACACGGACGAGGTCTCCACCTCGTCAACCAACTCGCCGAACGTTGGGGCTGCGCGCCCAGGCCGGGTGGCATCGGCAAACTCGTCTGGGCCGTCATCGCCCCCGCCGCCGGCACCGACCCCGACACCGCGCTCGTCACCGTCTGAACGTCCGAACGAAAGCCCGAGTCCCCCATGATCCAGCCCGCGAACCAGCCCTCACTCACCATCCTCGCCCGCCACACCCTGTCCCGTGGCGCCACCCCCGCCGCCACGTACGCACTGCTCGCCCGGCTCGGCCACAAGCCCGTGCCCTGCGCCCAGGCCGTCTGCCTCGCCCTCGACATCCCCCCGGCCGAGACCGCCCGGCGCCTGGAGGAGTGCCACGACGCCCTGCTCGCCAACCCCCGCCCCGACACCGAGAGCGACACGGGCGAACTCCTGGAAGCCCTCGGCGTCTTCGACGTCCCCAAGGAGCTCGACGCGACCGGTCACGCCGTCGTCGCTCTCCTCCTGGCCGCCATCGACGCCATGGGCGGCATCCGCCCGGGCCACCAGCACGGCCTTCAGCGCTGGATCACCACCGGCAAGATCACCACCGCCTACCTCTCCCTCGCCGCCGCCCGCCCGCTCCCCCGCACCGGTGACCCGATCACCTACTGGGGCAGCCTCACCACGGCCGGCGAACTCCTCACCGCCGCCGCCCCCCACCCCGACGCCCGCGTCAAGAACGCCCTCACCCACTGCCGCACCCAGGCCACCCAGACCTGAATCCCGCCGCGCAGGAAGCCGGCCGGTCCGACGTCCCACGCCCGAGTGCCGAACGGCAGCGACCGAGAGCCCACCCGGCTGACGGTCGGCGCTCGCTCAGTCCTCTCCGTCGCCCTCCTTGTGAGCGCCGGCGGCCAGGCCCACCAACGCTCCCACGACCACCACACCCGCCACACCGACGGCTCCCTTGGCCGCCTTGCGCCCCGCCTCCACGGCCGCGTTCCTCAGCTGCGGCAGTTCCCGGGCCGCGTCCCGCCACCGTGTCGCGGTCAACGGAGGTCTACCGAACTCACGTCCGAACAGCCGGTGGAAGTCGTCGACGGCGATGCCGACCCGGTTGATCCGGTTCACCACGGCCCGGTGCGCCGACCGGTGCAGCAGCACGTGGGATCCGGCCGTCACGGCGGCGGCGTCCAAGCCCGCCATCAGGTGCCCGAGCATCCGCGAGACGAGCTCCCGCCGTTCCTGCCGGTCCTCCCTCAGCGCGAGCCGGCGTCCGTCCAGCCTGCGCGGGGTCTGCGTCCCCACCCGCGCGAGCCGCAGCACGTCGAACGCGTCCTGGAGTTCGAAGCAAAAGGCGGCGACGGCAATCAACTCCCGCACCTGGTCCTCCACTTCCTCGGTCATCCCGGCGAGGTCGCCGATCCTGGTCGCGCCCTCCACCGTCTCCGCGAGTGCGTCGAGCCGGCGCAGCACCCACCCCAGGGCGTCCGTGATCGTGCCGGCCCTGCCCTGCACGGTCGACCAGGTGTCGTCGTCGACCTGGCCCTCCCGTTCCAGGAGCCTCACGGCGGAGTCGAGGTCGAGGCGCGCCCCGATCACCTTCCCCAGCTCGGCGTCCTGCTGGGCGCGGAGGACGTCGTCGACCTTGGCGCCGATCCTCGCCAGGTAGCCCTTGATCTCGCCCATCTCGTGCTGGAGTGCGAGCTGCGCCATGATCCCGGCGACACCGGAGAGGACCGCCGGGTTGCCCAGGAGCGAGCCGGGCCCCTGCTCGATCCGGAGCCAGGACCGGATCGATCCCGGCTTCCCGATCATCGCGTAGTCGACACCCGGTGTCCCGCTCTCCGTCAGCCCGAACTCCTTGACGAGCCGGGCGGATTCCTCGGTCAGCCGCAGCCAGCGGCCCGACTCGGCGGCGATCCCGGCAAGCCCGTGGGCGGCTCCGGCCCCGGCGCGCAGGAGCGGTCCGAGGCCCTGGAAACCGAGCCCCTGGGCCCCGAGGTCCTGCGACCGCGACCACAGCCCCTCCGCGGCGAGGAACCACTCGACGGCCTTCCGGCTCCCGAGCACCGTGAGCCCGTCGCCGTCGCTGATCAGATGAATCCGGTCGTCCATCGCCCACCCCTGTCGTGACTCCTGGCGGTCGAGGGTAGCCGGGCGGCCGGCGCGCGTGCCCTCAGTGGCGGCTGAGGTAGGTGAGGACCGCGAGCACCCGGCGGTGGCCGCTGTCGTCCGGCGCGAGGCCGAGCTTGGCGAAGACGTTGCCGATGTGCTTGTGGACGGCGTTCTCCGTGATGACCAGCCGGGCCGCGATCGTGGCGTTGTCCCTCCCCTCGGCCATCAGGGCGAGGACCTCGCGCTCGCGCGGGGTCAGGGCGGCGATCGGGTCGCGGGCGTGGCGGGTGAGGAGCTGCCCGATCACCTCCGGGTCCATGACCGTCTCGCCCTCCGCGACCCGCCGCAGCGCGTCGGTGAACTCGCCGACCCGGCTCACCCGGTCCTTCAGGAGGTAGCCGATGCCGCCGCGCCCGTCGGAGACCAACTCCCCGGCGTACTGCCGCTCGACGTACTGGGAGAGGACGAGCACCGGCAGGCCCGGGTGCCGGCGGCGGGCCCGGATGGCGGCGCGGATGCCCTCGTCCCGGAAGCCCGGCGGCAGCCGGACGTCCACGACGGCGACGTCCGGGCGGTGCTCGGCGACGGCCGCGGCGAAGCCGGGCGCGTCCCGGGTGATCGCGGCGACCTCGAAGCCCTTGGTGGTCAGCAGGAGTTCCAGCCCGCTGGAGAGCAGGACGTTGTCCTCGGCGATCACGACCCGCACGCGAGGCTCACCCCGATCGTGGTCGGGCCGCCGCCGGGGCTGTGGACGTGGACGATGCCGTCGAGCGCCTGGACCCGGTGGCGGATGCCGGCGATGCCCGTCCCCCGCGTCTCGTCGGCGCCGCCGACCCCGTCGTCCGTCACCTCCACCGACAGCCGGTCCCCCCGGCGCGCGACGCGGACCGTGGTCCGGGTGGCCCCGCTGTGCTTGGCGGCGTTGGTGAGCGCCTCCGCGACGGTGAAGTACGCCACCGCCTCGACCGCGGCGGGGACCGTGCCGAGGCCACCGACGTCCAGGGTGGTGTCGATCGCCGACCGGGCGCCCAGCGCGGCCAGCGCCCCGGCGAGGCCCCGGTCGGCGAGGATCGGCGGGTAGATCGACCGGACCACCGCCCGGAGTTCGGCCATCGCCTCCTCGGTGCTCTCCTGCGCCTCCGCCAGGAGCCCGGCCACCGTCCGAGGGTCCTCGTCCAGCAGCTCGCGGGCCACGCCCAACCGGATCGCGACGGCCACCAGCCGGGCCTGGGCGCCGTCGTGCAGATCGCGTTCGATGCGGCGCAGTTCGGCGCCGTGGGCGGTCATGGCGTCGGCCCGGGTCTCGGTCAGCGCCTCCACCCGCCGCGCCAGCCGCTCGGCGGCCGAGGGCGACAGCAGCGCCACACAGATCCGGGCGTGCGACCGCGCCAGCGGCGGGGCCAGCCAGGCGGTCAGGGCCGCGAAGGCGACGGCCTGCGCGGTCCCCAGGGTCAGCGCCGTGCCCCACCCGGACAGCGGAGCGCCGACGGCGAACCCGCCCGCGCGGGTGCCCTCGGGAAGCGCCCACCACAGCGGCACCGTGACGGCCGCCGACACCGCGTTGCCCGCGCACAGCACCATGACGAGGCCGAACACCGGCCCGGTCACCGCACAGGCACCGAACCACCCGAGCAGGCGCCACGCCCCGACCCGTACCGGCTCGGACGCGGGATGCGGGGCGCACAACAGCCGCTCCGCGCGGCGGCGGTGCCAGGACGCCCAGGCGCGGGCCGGCGTCGGGGCGAGGAGTACGGGCAGCGCGAGCAGGGCGGCCACGGCGGTGCCGAGGCTTCCCAGGAGGTAGCCCAGGGCGCGCCACGCCGACGAAATCCGCCCGGCCGCACGGGGGTTCGCCCTGATCGCCCTGATCATCCCGCCCGCCCTGCTCGTCCCGCTCGTCCCGCTCGTCCCGCTCGCCCTGCTCGTCCCGCTCATCGGTTGTTCCGGTTCATCCGCACGAGTCTGGGCCATCCCGGCCGGGCCCGGCACTACAGCCCGCTACCCCTTTTTCCCACGGGCGGGCGGTACCGCCCACCCACCCCGGCCGGGCCTAGCGTCGGCGCCCATGACGAGTTCACCCCTGCCCACGGCCCCGCGGCGCGGCCGCTCCCTCCGGCGGCTCCTGGTGCCGGCCGCCCTCGTGGCCGGCGCCCTCGCCGTCCAGGTGCCGAGCGCGACGGCCGCCCCGCGACCCGACCCGGCCCGACCCGGCCCCCAACTCCAGCTCCAGCTCCAGCTCCAGCTCCAGCGCGACGCCGACGCGCTCACGGCGGTCGGCGCGACCGGCGTCCAGGCCCGCCTGGCCGAACCCGGCGGCCCGGACCTCACCGTCACCAGCGGCGTCGCCGACCTCGCGACCGGGCAACCGGTCTCCCCGGACGGCCACTTCCGGATCGCCAGCGTCACCAAGGCGTTCGTGGCCACCGTGGTCCTGCAACTCGTCGGCGAGCAGCGGCTCTCCCTCGACGACCCGGTCGAGCGGTGGCTGCCCGGCGTGGTGTCCGGAAACGGCAACGACGGCCGCGCGATCACCGTCCGCCACCTGCTCCAGCACACCAGCGGCCTCCACGACGACTACCCGGACTACACCTCGGCGGAGGACTTCCGGCTGCACCGGTACGACAGTCGCACACCCGAACAGACCGTCGCCCGCGCGATGAGCCACCGCCCGGACTTCCGGCCCGGCACCAAGTGGGCTTACAGCAACACCGGTTACGTGCTGCTCGGCATGGTCGTCGAGCGGGTGACCGGACGCCCCTGGCACGAGGAGGCGAGGGAGCGGATCATCCGGCCGCTCGGCCTCGACCACACCTCCCGGCCGGGCACGTCCCCCGTGCTGCCCCAGCCGCACGCGCGGACCTACCAGGCGTTCACGGCGGACGGGCCGCTCGTCGACGTCACCGAGCAGGTCGGCCCGGGCGTCAACGGGGAGGCCGGGCTCGTCTCCACCACCGCCGACCTCGGCCTCTTCCTCCGCGCCCTGCTCGACGGCCGGCTCCTGGCACCCGCGCAGCTGCGGCAGCTGGAGCGGACCGTCCCGGTCGGCCGGGACCTCCGCAAGCTCATGCCGGGCGCCCGGGACGGGCTGGGGCTCTTCTCCCGCCCGCTGCCCTGCGGCGGGGTGTCCTGGGGGCACGAGGGCGGTGACGCGGGCTGGATCACCGCCACCGGCGTCACCGCCGACGGGCGGCGCAGTGTCGCGGTCTCGCTGTCGGGAGTCCGCGCCGACACCCCGGAGGACGTGCTGCGGGTGGAGCGGGCCATGAGCGGGCTGGTGGACGACGCCCTCTGCGGCGGGGCCACGGCCCGGACCGACTGACCCGGGGCGCCGCCTCCGCGAAGGACGTCACGGGGGAAGTCGCGGGGGAAGTCGCGGTCGCCCTGGTCGACGAGGCCGAACTCCCCCGCGACACGCCCCGGCTACACCTCGGCCCGGTACGCCTCCAGCCGCTCGGCCAGTTCCTTCGGGTGGCCGAGCATCGGGCAGTGGTCGCCCGGCATCTCGTCCGGCCGCAAGCCGAGCCGCTCCTCGACGTGCCGCCGCAGGAACGCGGCCGGGAAGAACCGGTCGTCGGCGGACAGCAGGTACCTGGTCGGCACCTCGGGCCAGGCGGTCAGCGGCCACGGCGCCGCGAACGGGGTCGGCGCCTGCTGCCGCTGGTGCTCGGCGAGGAACTCCTCGACGAGGGCGGCCGGGGTGTCGTGCACGACGAGGGAGCGCACGTCCTCGTCCGCGCCCTCCGCCACGCCCCTGGCGCGGTCGGCCTCCCGCCGCTCCGGCCAGTAGCCGGTGTTCTCCCACCACGCGCCCGGCGACTCCCCGGGGGCCGGCACCTGGGCCTGGAGCATGACCAGCAGGTCCACCGGCAGCCGCTCGCACACCAGCGTTCCGGTGAATCCACCGAACGAGTGGGCCACGACGACGAGTTGACCGGTCCGCTCGCCGACCGCCGCCACCACGGCGTCCGCGTACTCGGCCAGCCCGGCCGAGGCGTCGCCGCACGGCAGGTCCGGCGCCACCACCTCGTGGCCCCGCTCCCGCAGCTCGGCCGCCAACGGCCCCCAGTACCAGGCGTCCACCGCCGCGGCATGGATCAGAACGTACGTCGCCATGATCAGTCCCCCTCCGGAATCGGTCACTCCCGCACCGCACCCGAGCCTACCGACGGATCCGCGCCCGGACCGCCGGCCGGACCCCGCATACTCATCCCAACGATCATTCGTCCACCGCCCGTTGGGGGAAGCCCTTGTTCCGCGACACCCGTCCGCGCGGCCTCCGCATACCGACCCACCGCGAGACCGCCGAGGAGTGGGGCGAGCAGATCGCCGCGCTCCGCGAGGCCCCGCGCGGGTGGGTCTTCCTGCTGGGGCGGCTGGCCTCGGACGGCTACCTCTGCCACCTCGACCTCAACTACCACCTGGACGGCGAACTCGTGGCCGTCGTCCAGACCTCGCGCCCCGTCCCGGCCGGCCACCGGGTGGGCTCCCTCACCACCCCGCAGTCCCAACTCTCCACGTTCCTGGCCAACTCGGACCGCCTCGACCTGCGCACCGAGATCGCCCCGCTCGACGGCCCGCCCACTCCGGGCCAAGTGCTGCTGCACGGCGTGCCCGTCCCCGTCGAGGTCCACCGCAGCCACGGCTGCCGCAGCGCCGTGATCCCCCGGCTGCCCTCCCAGCCGGGCTACGTGATCGTCACCGCCGCCGCCGAGCACTGGGCCACCGCCACCGACCTCGCCCTCCGGCCCCCGGCGGCGTTCTGAGCGCGGCCGCTCCGGGAGGCGCCGTTCCGGGCGCGGCCGCTCCGGGCTCCCCCGCCGATTGACCCGAACGGGGCGGCGTGAGGCAGCCGGGCTCCGATCGACCACCACAAACGCGCCGGTGTCGAAAGGGTTCGCGCCAAATGCCCGCCGAACATGCCCGGTACGACGGTAGTCGCGGAGTTACGCTGCGGCCATGGTTGCAAACTACAAGGAAGAAGTGGCCGTCCAGGAGCCCGAGTTCGTCAGCGGCCCCGCGCTGGTCCTCCGGTCCCTCGCATCCGACCCCGGCCGGCGGGCCATCGTCACCGCCGACGGCGTCGCGATCACCGCCGGCGACTTCGCCGCCGCCACCTACCGCCTCGCCCACGAGCTGATCGCCCGGGGCGCCACCCGCGGCACCACCGTGACCCTGCTGACCGGCAACACCCCCGAAGCCCTGAGCGCCCGGTACGCGGCGGGCCTCGCCGGCGCGCGGGTGGTCAACCTGTACGACGGCATGAGCACCCCGGTCCTCGCCGAGATCACCGCGAGCGTCGGCACCACCGTGCTGCTCGTGGACGCCGAACGGTTCGACCAGGCCCCCGAGTTGCTCCCGCTGATCGACGTACCGACCGTCCTCACCCTCGGCCCCGGCCCGGCCGACGACACCCCCGGAGCCATCGGCGAGGACGCCGTCGCCGCCTCCGCCCACCGCCCCGCCGAGCCGCCGGACGTCCGGATCGGGCCGCAGGACGACCTGACCATCCGCCACACCGGCGGCACCACCGGCATCCCGAAGGGCATCCTCAGCCTGCACGGGCCCTACCGGCACATCTTCGACGCCCCGATCGGCAGCGGCCCCACCCCCGACGAGGTGCCCACCCTCCTCGCCGCCACTCCGCTCGCCCACCTCGCCGGCATCTTCGCCGACCTGACCCTTCACCGCGGCGGCACCGTGGTCCTCCAGCGCTCCTTCGAGCCCGGGGCGGTCCTGGCCGCCGTCGAGCGCGAGCGCGTCACCGACCTCTGGGTGCTGCCCCCGCTGCTCCACCAGCTGCTCGACCACCCGGCGGTCGGCCGCACCGACCTCTCCAGCGTGCGGCACGTCCTGTACGGGGGCAGCGCCTCCTCGCCGACCCGGATCCGCGAGGCGCTCAAGGTCTTCGGGCCGACCCTGTACGGGTTCTACGGGATGTCGGAGGCGCAGATGGTCTCCATGCTCACCCCGCAGGAGCACGACCGGATCGGACAGGGCGGCCAGGTCTCGGTCGGCCGGCCCGCCCCGGGCGTCGAGGTGGCGATCCGCGACCCCGAGGGCGCCGACCTGCCGACCGGCGAACAGGGCGAGATCCACCTGCGCTCCGGCGGCATCATGGCCGGGTACTGGAAGCGGCCCGACCTCACCGCCGCCGTCCTGCACGACGGCTGGCTGAACACCGGAGACGTCGGCTACTTCGACGAGGACGGCTACCTCTACCTCGCCGACCGGGCCAAGGACCTGATCATCGTGGTCGGCGGGCACGTCTACCCCTCCGAGGTGGAGGACCTCCTCGTCACCCACCCCGGCGTCGCCCGCTGCGCGGTCTTCGGGGTCCGCGACGACCAGGAGGCCGAGCACGTCCACGTCGCCGTCGTCCCCACCCCCGGGCAGCGGCCCACGCTGGACGGGCTCCAGGCCTTCGTCACCGAGCGCAAGGGCCGGATCTTCGCCCCCGAGGTGCTGCACCTCGTGGACGAGATCCCGCTGACGCCCGTCGGCAAGCCGAACAAGAAGCTGCTGCGCGAACTCGCCGCCCGCTGAGCCCGGCTTCCCGAGATCCCGGCGGGGCCCACGGACTTCACCCCAAGGTGGGGTTTGGCTCAACGAACCCCGGCCCCCGTGCCGAGAAGCCAACGGGGTGGCGGCGGTTTGGGCCGCCACCCCACCC
>NZ_JBHUAF010000275.1:0-11495 GCF_042789895.1 Kitasatospora sp. NPDC056783 | reverse complement strand
GCCCCGTCCTCTCGCGGTGCGGGCGGCGATCAGCCCGGCACCGCCGCCGAGGCGATCGGTTCGAGCAGCGGACGGGGGCCGCCCAGGGCGCGGGAGACCGGGTCCTCGCGCCGGCCGGCGGCGCGGGCCGGGTTGGGCCGCATCACGACCTCGGTCGGCGGAACCGGTGCGCCGCCACAGGCCGGACAGGTGCCGACGAGGTCGAGGTCGGAACCGCAGGCGGCGTGCGCGAAGAGGTGGTGCGGCCCGCCGCCCTCGCTGGCGTGCCTGCCGCCCCAGCGACTCAACTGGTAGAGCGGCCCCCAGAGTTCGAGGCCCGTTTCGGTGAGCAGGTAGCCGTGGCGCAGGGGCGCCTGCTGGTACGGCTCCTTGCGCAGCACCCCGGCCGCGACCAGGGCGTTGAGGCGCGAGGTGAGGACGGCGCGCGGGATGCCGAGGTGGGTGAGGAAATCGTTGAAGCGCTGCACACCGAGGAACGCGTCGCGAATGATCAGCAGGCTCCAGCGCTCGCCGACCACCTCCAGCGCGCGGGCCAGCGCGCACTCCTGCAGCTCGTAGTCGGTTCCCAGGGCCATGAGCGCCAGCCTAGTCCACACACCCAATGGGTTCAATGAACAGACTGACAGTGGTAGCGTGCCGCCCGAGAAGGTTCATTCACCAGACCGTCAGGTCCGGCCCGGAGGGAACACCCATGCCCCCCGCACCACCCGGCTCCTCCCCCGTCCCCGCGGACCAGCGCGTCCGGCCCGGTGCCACCCTCGCGGTCACCGCCACGGCGACCGCCCTGGGCACCATCGCCTACACCGCCCCGACCGCCTCGCTCGTCGCCACCGCCCAGGCCGCCCACCTGGGCGCCTCCGGCCGCACCTGGATCCTCACCGGCACGCTGGTCGGCATCTCGGCGCTGCTGCTCACCGCCGGGAGCGCCGCCGACGACCACGGCCGCAAGCGGGTCTTCACCACCGGCGTGCTGCTGTTCGCCGCAGCCGAGGCACTCGGCGCACTGGCCCCCGGGGGCGCGGTCTACCTGGCCTCCCGGGTACTCCTCGGGATCGCCTCGGCGGCCGTCCTGGCCCCGGCCCTCGGCCTGATCAGCCACGCCTACCCACCGGGCCCCGGCCGGATCCGGGCGCTCGGCGTCTGGGGCGCGGCGGTCGGCCTCGGCATCGCGATCGGGCCGCTGTACGGCGCCCTGGTCCAGCAGTGGGCCGGATGGCGCGCGGTCAGTGCCGGGATCGCGGTGGCCTCGGCCGCCCTGGCCGCCTTGGCCGCCGCCGTCCTCACCGAATCGCGCGCCGAGCGACCGCGCGCCCTCGACCCGTACGGGGTGCTCACCCTCGCCGCCGGGACGTCCGGCCTGATCGCCGGGCTGGCCGAGGGCCGCACCGGTTGGGGCCGCCCGACGGTGCTGGCCCTGCTGGTGGGCGGGGTGCTGCTGCTGGCGGCGTTCGCGGTCGTCGAGGCGAAGGTCCGGGAGCCGATGCTGGACCTCGCCCTGTTCCGCGACCCCGGCTTCGTCGCCGCCACCGGCGGGGCCCTGTTCACCGGGCTGTCACTGGTCGGATTCATGAGTTACCTGCCCACCCTGCTGCAGGGTGTGCTCGGCCTGTCCGGGCCGGCCGCGGCCGGTGTGCTGGTCCTGTGGTCGGGCCTCTCGGTGGTCTCCGCGCTCCAGGCCCGCCGCCTCGCCACCCGGCTCTCGGCGACCAGCCAGGTCGTCCTCGGCCTGCTGGTCTGCGGCGTCGGGGAGGCCGGGCTGTACGGGTTCGGCCCCGACTCGTCATGGCTGCGGCTGGCCCCGGGGCTGGCGATCGCCGGTATCGGCAGCGGCGTGCTGAACGCCGCGCTGGCCCGGCTCGCGGTCAGCAGTGTCCCCGCGCACCGGGCGGCCATGGGCTCGGGCGCCAACAACACCGCCCGCTACCTGGGTTCGGCCCTCGGCGTCGCCATCGCCGTCACCGCCGCCGGCTCCGCCCATCCGACCGCCCGGTCCCTCGCGGCGGGCACCGACCGGGCCGTCCTGGTCGCCACCGTCCTCTGCTTCCTGGGTGCCCTCCTCATCCTCGCCACCAAATCCCGTGCCACCAGTTCCCTCGCCACCGAGTCCCGTGCCACCGAGTCCCGCACGAGCCGGCGGCCCGCCCCCGAACCCGCGGAGTCCGCAGAAGCCGTCGGGCCCGCGACCGCCACCACGAACGCGACCGCCACCACGAAGGCGTGAGAAGTCGGTCCGTTCGACCTCTCACGCCCGCCCGCCACGGCCGCCGCTGCGACGCCCGGGAGACCGGCCCCGCCCGGCCCCCGGTGCACGGCCGCGGCGGACCGGGGAACGGCCCCGGGGAACGCGCACGGGAAGCGGGCCCGCGGGGCCGCGTGCGAAGATGGCAGGGCTGGTGGGAACGATCTCCGGACGGTCTCTGGGACGGTTCTCTGGCCATGGTCGACGACTATCTGAAGCGCCCGGGGCAGTCACGGCAGGACGCCCTGTTGACGGTGCCGATCGCCACGGCGCTGATCGATGCCGACGGACGGATCCTGCACTGGAGCAGTGACGCCGAGGCATTGCTCGGACACCGTGCGCAGGACGCGGTGGGGGCGCGGGCCTCGGGGCTGCTGGCTCCGGACGAGGACCGGCAGGCCGTGCTCCGGCTGTTCCAGGAGATCCTCGCGGGCCGGTCGTGGTCCGGGGTGTTCCCGGTGCGGCACCGGGACGGGCACCTGGTGAGCCTGGAGTTCCGCACCCACCCGATCCGCGGCCCCGGCGGCGCCCGGATGGTGCTGGCGGTGGCCTCCGAGGTGACCACGCTGCACCGGCTCCAGGCGGACCTGGCGCTCCTCGACGGCTTCTTCACCCAGTCCCCGGTGGGCATGGCGGTGTTCGACACCGATCTGCGCTTCGTCCGGCTGAACGAGGCGCTGGCCGAACTGAACGGCCTGGGGACCGAGGAGCCGCTGGGCCGCCGGCTCACCGAGGCGCTGCCCGGGATCAACGGTCCCGAGTCCGAGGAGGTGATCCGCCGGGTGCTGGCGACCGGCGTGCCGGTGGTCGACGACCTGGCGCACGGCCGCACCCCGGCCGATCCGCACCACGACCACGCCTGGTCGGCCTCCTACTTCCGGCTGAAGGACCGCGGCGGCCGGGTGCTCGGGGTGTGCGCCACGGTCATCGACATCACCGAGCGCTTCCACGCCGACGCCCGGGCGGCCCGCGCCCAGGAGCGGCTGTCCCTGCTGGTCGACGCGAGCGCCTCGATCGGCACCACGCTGGACCTGCGGCAGACCGCCCGGGAACTGGTGGACGCCATGGTGCCCAGGGTCTCCGACATCAGCGCGGTGTTCGGACTGGAGGAGCCGATGGCCGGCCGGGACGTCGAGCCGGGCGCGCCGGACGCCCCGCTGGTGGTCCGCCGCCTGGCGATCGCCTCCGCCGACGCGCTCTACCCGGCCGAGGCACTTCCGGTGGAGGCCGTGTACGAGCTGGCGCCGGACTCCCCGTACGCCCGGGCGATGATCAGCGGGCGGACGGTGGTGGTGCCGTCCTGGGAGCTGGACATGCTGAGCGAGGGCGTCAACGAGAGCCGCCGCCAGGCCTACCTCGGCGACCGGCCGCGCTCGGTGCGGATCACGCCGCTGGTGGCGCGCGGCACGACGCTCGGGATGATGGTCTACTCCCGGCGCGGCTCGCGCGAGTCCTTCGCGGAGGCCGACATCACGCTCGGCGACGAGCTGGCCTCGCGCGCGGCCGTCGCGATCGACAACGCCCGGCTGTACCTGCGCCAGCACCGGACCGTCCTGGACCGACAGCAGGCGCTGCGCGAGGCGAAGGCCGCGCAGGAGCGGCTGGCGCTGGTGAACGTGGCCTCCGCCCGGATCGGCACCACGCTCGATCTCGCCCAGACCGCCCAGGAGTTGGCGGAGGTGGCGACCCCCAGGCTGGCCGACTCGGTGGTGGTGGAGGTGCTGGAGGAACTGGTCCGAGGCGAGCGCGAGGCGACCGCCCCGGCGGACGGTTCGGCCCTGCTGCGGCGGATGGCCTTCCACTCGGTGGACGGCTCGACCCTGGCGCCGATCGCCCGCACCGGCAACCTGCACCGCTTCCTGCCCGGCTCGCCGTACGCGTGGTGCCTGGCGCACCGCGAGCCGGTGCTGGTGCCGCGGATGGACGAGAAGGGCATGGCCTGGTTCGCCGACGACCCGGTGCGCACCGCCGCCGTACGGGAGCAGAACGTGCTGTCGTTCATGGTGGTCCCGCTGATCGCGCGCGGCACCCCGGTCGGCGTGGCGGGCTTCTACCGCACCCTGGTCGACCGCCCGTACGAGGAGGACGACGTGGCGCTGGCCGGGGAGTTGGCGGTGCGGGCGGCCGTCTCGATCGACAACGCGCTGCTGTTCACCCGTGAACGCGACGCGGCCGCCGCCCGGCAGCGGGCGCTGGACGAGGCCTGGGCCGCCCAACAGCGGCTGTCGTTGCTGAACGAGGCCAGCAACCGGATCGGCACCACCCTCGATCTACACCGCACCGCACGGGAGTTGGTGGAGGTGGTGATCCCACGCTTCGCCGACTTCGTCACCGTGGATCTGCGCGACGCGGTGCTCAGCGGCGAGGAGCCCGGGCCCGTCCCGGCGGAGGGCGGGGTGCTGATGCGGGCGGTGGCGGTCGGTGACACGTCCTCGGGCACCGACATGCAGGGGGCGTCCGACTCGGTCGGCGAGGCCTCGCAGTCCGCCCAGCTGTACGCGCAGAGCCTGCGCACCCGCCGCTCGATCCTGGTCGCCGAGGTGACCGAGGAGGAGCTGCGCCGGATCGTCGCCTCGCCCGACCGGGTGCGTCCGAGCCTGGAGGCCGGGGTGCACTCGTACCTGATGGTGCCGCTGGTGGCGCGCGGACAGGTGCTGGGCGGCGCGGAGTTCGTCCGCAGCCGCAATCCGGCGCCGTTCGGCCCGGCGGACCGCTCGCTGGCCGAGGAACTGGCCGCCCGCACCGCGCTCGCGATCGACAACGGCCGGCTCTACCGCCGCGAGCGGGACACCGCACTCACCCTCCAGCGCAGCCTGCTGCCGCAGGAGGTGCACCGCACCCTCGGGCTGGACCTCGCCTACCGGTACCTGCCCAGCAGCGTGGTCAGCGAGGTCGGCGGCGACTGGTTCGACGTGGTGCCGCTGTCCTCCGGGCGGGTCGCCCTGATCGTCGGCGACGTGATGGGCCACGGCATCCGGGCCGCCGCGACCATGGGCCAACTCCGCACTGCGGCACGGACGTTGATCACCCTGGACCTGGACCCGGCGCGGGTGCTGTACCGGCTGGACGAAGCCACCGGGACGGTCGGCGAGGGGCAGTTCGCCACCTGCGTCTGCGTGGTGTACGACCCGGTGGACCGCCGCTGCACCGCCGCCAGTGCCGGTCACCTGCCGCCCGTGGTCGCCGACGACCGGGGGAACGCCCGCCTGATCGAGCTGCCCTCCGGCACCCCGCTGGGCGTCGGCGGAGTCCCCTTCGAGAGCGCCGAGTTCACCCTCCCCGAGGAGGGCATCCTGACGCTCTACACGGACGGACTGGTCGAGCGCCGCGGCCAGGACCTGGACGAGGGACTGGGGTTGCTGTGCCGCATGGTCGCCGACCGGCGCGGCTCGCTGGAACAGACCTGCGACGCCGTCCTGGCCCGGCTCACCGAAACCACCGGCGAGGACGACATCGCCGTCATCATGGCGCAGGTCCGCCCGAAGGGGGCGGACCGGATCGCCACCCTGCCGCTCACCGGCGACCACGCGATGGTCGCCCACTCGCGCCGCTTCACCCGCGAGACCCTGGCCGCCTGGGGCCTCGACGCGCTCGCCGACTGGGCCGAGCTGCTCACCAGCGAACTGATCACCAACGCCCTGGTGCACGCCGGATCGCCCACCCAGCTCAGGCTGTTCTGCAACCGGGTGCTCACCGTCGAGGTCGCCGACCAGGAGCCCGAGGTGCCCCGGATCCGCCGCGCCCACAGCGAGGACGAGGGCGGGCGCGGCATCCACCTGGTCAACGAGCTCGCGCACCGCTGGGGCAGCCGACGGACCCAGGACGGCAAGGTGGTCTGGTTCGAGCTGGAACTGCCGCCGGGCTTCGTGTAGGGCCTCGCCCCCGGCGTCATCCGGGGCCGTCATTCGGGCCGTCATCCGGGACTTCGCGCGGGGAACCACCCGGAACCGCGGCGCCGGCGGACGGTCGTCGGCCGGCACCGGCGCCGCGTACCGGAACCACCGCCTCCGCGCTTTCACCATGACGGACGGTCCGACCACCGCCGTCCGTGAGTGCCTGGACACCGACCACGCCGCCCGCACCCCGCTCGCCTGAGCCGAGGGTGGCGGACCGGACCGCGCTCGGGCAGGATCACCCGCATGATCTCGGTGGTGCAGAACGTGGCGATCGACTGTGCGGATGCCTACGGGCTGGCACGGTTCTGGAGCGAGGTGACCGGCTGTCCGCTGGGTCCGCAGGACCGGCCGGGCGACCGGGAGACCCAGGTGATGCTCCCGGAGGGCCCGGTGCTGTACTTCAACCAGGTGCCGGAGCCGAAGACGGCCAAGAACCGGGTCCACCTGTGCCTGCGCCCGTCGACCTCGCGCGAACCGGAGGTCGAACGGCTGCTGGCCCTCGGGGCCACCATGGTCGCCGACCGCCGGGAGCCCGACGGAGCGGGCTGGGCCGTCCTCGCGGACCCCGAGGGCAACGAGTTCTGCGTCCTGCGCAGCGAGTCCGACCGCGCGGCCACCGGCCCGGCGGCCGCGCCCGGAGGCGACCTCTAGGACCCGGACCCGTCCGCCCAGCCCTGCGGGTCGGTCCAGGCGGCCAGCGTGCGGCGGGTCTCGAAGCGGCGTTCGCGGCCGGTCAGCGGGTCGGTGAACTCGACGGTGGAGGCGAGCAGTTGCAGCGGGCGGCGGAAGTCGTCCGGGGCCGGTTCGGGCAGCACCTCGGGGTAGACCGGATCGCCGAGGATCGGCAGCCCCAGCCCGCACATGTGCAGCCGCAGCTGGTGGGTGCGCCCGCTCAGCGGCCGCAGCCGGTAGCGCGCCAGGCCGTCGCGGCGCTCCAGCAGGTCGATCCGGCTCTCGCTGTTCGGCGGCGCGTCGACCTCCTGGGCGGCGATCACCCCGCGCTCCTTGACGATGTGGCTGCGCACGGTGCGCGGCAGGGTCAGCTCCGGGTCGTACGCCGCGACCGCCTGGTACTCCTTGCGCACCAGGCGGTCGCGGAACAGCGTCTGGTAGGCGCCGCGCTCCTCGGGGCGGACGACGAACATGGCCAGGCCGGCGGTGAGCCGGTCCAGCCGGTGCGCGGGGCTGAGCGCGGGCAGGTCGAGGGTGTGCCGCAGCTTGGAGAGCGCCGTCTCGGTGACGTGCCGGCCGCGCGGGGTGGTCGCCAGGAAGTGCGGCTTGTCGACCACCACCAGGTGCTCGTCCCGGTGCAGGACGACCAGGTCGAAGGGGACGGGCACCTCCTCCGGCAGGTCCCGGTAGAACCACAGGTGCGTGCCGGGGCGGAACGGTTCCGCCGGGGCGATCGGGCCGTTCTCGCCGACGATCTCGCCGTCCCGCAGGGCCGCGTCGATCCGCTCGGCGGCCACGGCGGGCAGCCGGTCCACCAGGTGGTCCCGCACCGTCGGCCAGGGGCCTTCGAGCGGCAGCCGGAGGTGCACCGGGTCCACGCCGTGGCGCTGCGGAAGGGGGGAAGTCGGGCGGCGGCTCTTGCGTCTCATCTCCCGGCCCAGCGTAGTGCGCGCCGGTGCGCGGCCCGCCTCCGAGGTGCCGACCCGGGGCTGGGCGGGGAGAGTGGACCGGAGGCCCTCGTTCCGCCGGGGGCCTCCGGCCGTCCCCGGGCACCCGGTGGACGGCCTTCCGGCGGACCGGCCCCGGCCGCCCACCGGAGACCACCAGCCGAGACCACCAGCCGGAACCCGGCGGACGGAACCCACCGGCCGCACCCGGCCGCCGCACACCCGTCGGATCATCCGACGGACCCCTGGAGGACGCGTGACCGCCGACGGCCCGGACGGGGTGCCGCCGCTGCACCTGCCGAGACGGACCCGGCTGCTCCTCTACGGCGCGCTCGTGCTGCTGGTCGCCGCCGTGGTGGCCGCGCTGGCCATCGGGCCCGGGAGCACCCTGGCGCCGCTGCTCGCGGTGGCCCCGGTGCTGGCCGGGGCGACCACCCGCAAACCCCGGGTACCGCTGCTGGTCGGCGCGGTGGCACTGCTCTCGGTCGGGCTGCTGGAGTCCGCCAACGCGGAGCTGCCGCTCTCGGTGCGGATCAGCGTGCAGGTCACCGTCCTGGCCTCGACGCTGGCCAGCGCCGCCAGCGTCGTCCTGGTGGCGGCCCGCGAACGGGAGCTGTTCCAGGTCCGGACGGTCGCCGAGGCGGCGCAGCGGGCCCTGCTGCGCCCGCCGCCGGAGCGGATCGGCCCGCTGCGCCTGGCGGTGCGCTACGTCGCGGCGGCGGCCGAGGCCCGGATCGGCGGGGACCTGTACGCCGTGGTGGAGACCCGCTTCGGGGTGCGCATCCTGCTCGGGGACGTCCAGGGGCACGGGCTCCCGGCGGTGGAGACGGCGGCGGACGTCCTCGGGGTGTTCCGGGAGGCCGCGCGGACCGAGCCCGACCCCGGGCGGCTCGCACGGCGGCTGGACGCGGCGCTCGCCGCCCGGCAGCCGGACGAGGGGCGGTTCGCCACCGCGCTGCTGCTCGACGTGCCGCCCGGCCGGGGGCCGGTACGGCTGGTGAACTGCGGCCACCCGCCCCCGCTGCTGCGCCGGGCGGGCCGGGTGAGCGAGCTGGATCCCCCGTTCGCGGCGCCGCCGCTGGGACTGCTCGGGCTCACCGGCGGTACGTACCCGGACCGGCGGTTCGACCCGGAGCCGGGCGACCTGCTGCTCCTGCACACCGACGGGGTGTCGGAGGCCCGGGACGCCGCGGGCGGGTTCTACCCGATCGCCGACCGGCTGCCCGGCCTCCACGGCGGCACCCCGGCGGACCTGTTGGACGCCGTGCTGGCGGACGTCGACGGCTGGGTCGGGGACACCGGGCTGGCCGACGACGCGGCGGTGCTGGCGATCCGCTGGGACCCGTGACCGGCGGTCGCGGCCTCGATTGTCAGTGGTGTGTGCAAGGGTCGGTCCAGGTCGGCGGCGAGCCCGTCGGCCGCCGACCGAGGATCGACGAGGGGACGGTGCCATGGCGAACAGGGCGAGCGGGTCGTTCGAGCTGACGGCGTTCGAACCGGTGGAGACGGAGCAGCACGAGGGCGCGTCCTTCGGGCGGATCCGGATCGCCAAGACCTTCACCGGCGGGCTGATCGGGCGCGGCGAGGTGCGGATGCTGTCGGTCGGTGACGCCTCCGGCGGCCCGGCCTCGTACGTCGCGGTGGAGCACGTGACGGGTGAACTGGACGGCCGCAAGGGCTCGTTCGTGCTCCAGCACACGGCCTGGGACACGACCGGGGTGACGATACGCGTGGTGCCGGGCACCGGCGCGGGCGAGCTGGCCGGGATCACCGGGGAGTTCCGGCTGACCATCGACGAGTCCGGCACCCACACCTACGTCCTGGAGTACCGGCTGGGCTGAGCCGACCTCGGCGAGCCCGACCGCCCTGACCCGCCCTGACCCGCCCCGCCCGGGCGTCAGAGGACGGGCTGGTCGGCCTCCATGCGCCCGATCGCCGTCCGGACCGCCGTCGTGAAGCTCCAGAACAGCGGCAGGGTGTTGGCCGCCCGATCGGGGCGGGTGTTCTTCCCCGGGGTGAACATCGCGGCCCGCAGTTCGGCGGTCAACTCCAGCTGGGCGCCGGTACCGAGCAGGCCGCGGTTGCAGATGTTCTCCGGGGAGACACCCGCGATCTCCTCGTCCCCGGAGGCCGTCACGACCCGGAGGTCCGCGGCCGCCAGTTCCTCCATCAGGTACTGGCGGAAGGCGGGGTCCAGGCCGCCGACCAGCACGGCCCGGGCCCCGGGTTCCAGACCGGCCTTGGCGGTGGTGCAGCCGTGCAGCGCCAGCACGTTGAGGCTGCCGCCGCACATCGCCCGGGCCACCCCGTCGTCGCAGCGGGTCGAGGTGACGTGCAGTCCGCCGTTGTCGGCGGAGCGCAGGCCCTCGAACATCCAGAAGTCGTACGTCGGCCCGGCGGGCGGGGTCGGGGCGAGGCCGGCCGGGTGGTAGCCGGCGACGGCCAGGCACAGTTCGGAGGTGCCGCCCTCGATGCCGCCACCGTGCGGGGCGATGACGGTGGTCCGGACGAACGGCGTGCGGCTCCGCGGGCTCTGGTCGTCGATCAGGTGCCGACGGTAGCGGCGGCCGTAGTCCACGCCCTCGACCAGGGCCGGGTCGGCGTAGAGGGCGGCGTTGGAGGGGTACACGTCGGCGGCGCTCGCGGGGGTGCTCCCCACCGCGGCACCGAGCGTGCCGAGGGCCGGGGCCGCGGCGAACGCGGCGATCAAGGTGCGACGGTTGATCATGACCACAGATCATGACAGGAAGTTATGAATCGGACAAAGGGATCGAAATATCTTGAACAAGGCCACAACCACAGAAGTGACGTTCCGCGACGAGATCAGCCCGATCGTGTGACACCGGCTCAGCGGACACGTGCTGCACCCACCGAGCGGTCAACCTCGCTGCCACGATGATGCGATCAGTGCGCGACCGGCATCGGAGGGCGGCACATGGCCGACACGGCGGTGGATCGGACGACGACGGCACTCGTGAAGGCGGCGGCGAGCACGAGGACGGGCACGGTCGGGCAAGTGGTGGGCCGGCTACGGGAGATCGGGGCGGTGCTGCCGCCGACGGACGGGGTGGCGGTCTTCGACCGGCTCTACCTCACCGTGACGGAGGCGGTCCGCGACCGGCTGGGCGACGGGTACTTCACCGACCCGCCCGCGGTGGCCGAGCTGGACGTGGTGTTCGCCGGACGGTACCTGCGGGCCGTGGCCGCCGACGCCGCCGGGCACCGGCCGCCCGCCTGCTGGCGGCCGCTGTTCGCGCTGCGCGCCCACCCGGGCGTGCACCCGCTCCAGTTCGCGCTGGCCGGGATGGTCGCCCACATCCAGCACGACCTGCCGCTCGCCGTCGTGGACACCTGCCGCCGCCGGCGCTGCGAGCCGGCCGACCTGCGGGCGGACTACCACCGGATCAACGGGGTGCTCGCCCGGGTGGAAGCGGCCGCCCGGGAGCGTTTGCTGCCCGGGGCCGACCTGTTGGAGCTCGCCGAGCCGCTCACCCACCTGCTCGGCGCCTGGTCGGTCGAGGCCGCCCGCGAGGGCGCCTGGGACGCCGTCGAGGCACTGTGGGAACTGCGGCACCTGCCGCGCGCCGCCCGGACCTTCGCCACCGCGCTGGACGGCTCGGTCGCGCTGCTCGGCCGGGCCCTGCTGCTCCCGCTCGGGCCCGGCGGAGAGCCGTCCGCCCCCGTGTCGCCCGCCTCCGCGTCGGCCTCTTCCACGCCGATCGCCCCCGCGCACGCCACGGC
>NZ_JBHUAF010000274.1:0-11502 GCF_042789895.1 Kitasatospora sp. NPDC056783 | reverse complement strand
CGGACCGCGCCCTGGTCGACACCGAGGCGCTGCGGGCGCTGCCGGCGGTCCTGGGCACGGTCGAGGACGACACCTACCAGATCGTCCTCGGCCCCGCCGCCGTCGCCGGGGTCACCGCGCGGCTGCGGCGGCTCCTGGACGGTGCCGGGGCGGCGGACGAGGTCGGTGGTGCCGGCGCCGGTGCCGGGGTGGAGGGCGAGGCGGCCGGGGTGGCGGGCGAGACCGGGAGCGCCCCCACCGCCGAACAGCTCGCCGGGCACGGCGAACGCATCCGGGCACGGGCCCGGGCGCGCAACGCGACCCCGGTGAAGCTGGCGCTGCGCCGGATCGCCGACATCTTCGTCCCGCTGATCCCCGCCCTGATCGGGTGCGGGATCGTGGCCGGCCTCGCCGGGGCCCTCGCCAACCTCGGCTGGGCGCCGGCGCTGGTCACCGCGCTCGGGCCGGTCTCCTCGGGATTCATGTCCCTGCTCGCCGTCTTCGTCGGCTACAACACGGCCAAGGAGTTCGGCGGCACCCCCGTCCTCGGCGGGGCGGTGGCCGGCGTGATCGTCTACGCGGGGGTCGCCAAGGTCGAGGCCTTCGGCCACCACCTCACCCCCGGACAGGGCGGTGTGATCGGGGCGCTCGGCGCCGCGCTGCTGGCCGTCCACCTGGAGCGCTGGACCCGGCGGTTGGTGCCCGACGCCCTGGACGTGCTGGTCACCCCCACGGTCACGGTCCTGCTCGGCGGGCTGGCCGCCCTGTTCGGCCTGATGTTCGTCGCCGGGGAGGTCTCCACCGCCATCGGCCACGCCGCCACCTGGCTGCTCGCCCATGGCGGCCTGCTCGCCGGGCTGGTGCTCGGCGGCCTCTTCCTCCCGCTGGTGATGCTCGGGCTCCACCAGGCGCTGATCCCGATCCACACCACCCTGATCCAGCAGCAGGGCTCCACCGTCCTGCTGCCGATCCTCGCCATGGCCGGCGCCGGCCAGGTCGGCTGCGCCGCGGCCGTCTACCTGCGGCTGCGCCACAACGCCTCGATCCGGGCCACCATCCGCTCCGCCCTCCCGGCCGGACTGCTCGGCGTCGGCGAGCCCCTGGTGTACGGCGTCACCCTGCCGCTGGGGCGCCCGTTCGTCACGGCCTGCGTCGGCGGCGCTGCCGGGGGCGCCTTCATCGGGGTCGCCGGTCAGCTCGGCGGCGCCGTGGGCTCCACCGCCATCGGGCCGTCCGGCTGGGCCCTCTTCCCGCTGCTGGCCGGCCCGCACGGGCTGCTCGGGAGCGCCGCCGTCTACGGCGGCGGCCTGCTGACCGGCTACGTGGCGGGCTTCCTGGCGACGTACTTCTTCGGCTTCACCCGCGAGACCCTCGCCGAGTACAACGCCCCGGCGCTCGCGTCCGCGTCCGTGGGCGGGAGCGGGAGCGCGGAGTAGCGCGGGCCGCGCGTCGGGGGAGGGGACTCGGGGGCGGCCGAGTCCGTCGCGCTGTCCGCGCGTCAGGGCTGTGGGCCGCCGCCGAGGTGTTCGGCGGCGGCCCGGGGCGGCCCGGGGCGGCCCATCGCGCTCACGTCGCGAGGAAGCGCTCCCGGTGGATCTGCTCGGGCGGAACTCCGGCCGTGGTGGCGGCCCGGAGGACCGCGTCGACCATGGGCGGCGGTCCGCAGACGTACAGGTCCGGTGCGGTGCCCGCGAGTTCGGGCAGGGCGGCGGCCAGCGGTTCCGCCGGGGTGCCGGTCGGGCCGGACCAGCCGGGGCCGGGCCGCCAGACGCGGACCTCGTACCGGAAGCCGGGCAACTCGGCGGCCACCGCGGCGAGTTCGTCCAGGCCGAAGACGTCCTGCGACTCGTTGACGCCGAGGAACAGCCGGGCGGGCTGCGGCTCCTGCCACTCGGCCATCCGGCGGACCATCGCGAGGAGCGGGGCCAGTCCGGTGCCGCCGGCCACGAACCAGCGTGGGCGCAGGCCGGTCTCGTGAAGCCCGAAGGCGCCCTGCGGGCCGTGCACGGTGAGCCGGTCGCCCGGACGGGCCCGGTGGGCGAGGTACGAGGAGAAGTGCCCGCCCTCCCGCAGCCGGACGTAGAACTCCAGCCGGCCCTCCCAGTTGCCGGTGTTGGCGGGGGAGTACGCGCGCTTCACCTCACTGCCGGGCAGCCGGAGCTCCATGAACTGGCCCGGGTCGAACTGGCAGTCCGGGTCGTCGAGGCGCAGCTCCAGCCGTACGGTCTCCGGGGCGAGCGGCTCCACCGCGGTGACGGTGGCTTCGCGGACCGGGACGCCCCCGTACAGGATGCGGGAGCGCTCGTACGGCAGCGCGGCCGTGAGCGGCCCGCGGGGGAAGGTGCGGCAGAGCAGCACCCCGTCGCGCTCGCGATCCCGCGCGGGCAGGGCCTGTTCGCTGTGCGGGCCGAGTTCGTACGCTCCGCCGGTGACGGAGGCGTGGCAGGAGCCGCAGGTGCCCTGGCGGCAGGAGGCGGGCAGGGCGGCGCCGGCCTCCGCCGCGGCCTCCAGGACGCTGAGCCCAGGGGCGCAGTCGAACGTGAGGAGGCCGCCGTCGCTGGTGGTGAGGGTGACCGGGTGCGGGCCGGCCGCACCCGGGTTGCTTTCCGGGGCCGGGCGCGAGCCGGCCGCGTTCGGGGCCTCCGTAGGGCTCACGAGGCCGACCGTTCGAGCGCCGCTGCCAGGTCGGCGGCCGGGTCGCCGATCAGCCGCAGGTCGAAGCGCTTCACCAGTTCGTCGACCAGGGAGGGGGTCAGGAAGCCGGGCAGCGAGGGGCCGAGGTGGATGCTGCGGATGCCCAGCGCGAGCAGGGTGAGCAGCACCGCGACGGCCTTCTGCTCCGTCCAGGACAGCGCCAGGGTGAGCGGCAGGTCGTTGACCTCGCACTCGAAGGCGTCGGCCAGCGCGGTGGCGATGCGGATGGCGGAGTAGGTGTCGTTGCACTGGCCGAGGTCCAGCAGCCGGGGGAGTCCGGCGATCTCGCCGAAGTCGTGCCGGTTGAAGCGGTACTTGGCGCAGCCGAGGGTGAGCACCACGCTGTCCCGGGGCGCGCCGAGGGCGAAGTCGGTGTAGTAGTCGCGCCCGGGGGTGGGGCCGTCGCAGCCGCCGATCAGGAAGAAGTGCCGGATGGCGCCCCGCTGGACCGCGCCGACCACCTGGTCGGCGACGGCGAGCACGGCGTCGCGGCCGAAGCCGACGGTGACGGCCTCCTCCTCGGTGGCGGTCTCCGGGAAGCCCGGCAGGGCGTGGGCGGCCTGGATCAGCGGGCGGAAGTCGTGGTCGGCGAGGTGCCGGACGCCGGGCCAGCCGACCGGCCCGGCGGTGAAGATCCGGCGCCGGTAGCTGACGTGCGGCTCGATGACGCAGTTGGAGGTCATCAGGATCGGGCCGGGGAAGGCCGCGAACTCCTGCTGCTGGTCCTGCCAGGCGCCGCCGTAGTTGCCCGCCAGGTGCGGGTGGGCCTTGAGCAGCGGGTAGGCGTGGGCGGGGAGCATCTCGCCGTGGGTGTAGACGTTGATGCCCTGGTCCCGGGTCTGCGCCAGCAGGGCCTCCAGGTCCCGCAGGTCGTGGCCGCTGACCAGGATCGCCTTGCCCGCGACCGGGGTGGTGCGCACGGCGGTGGGCCGCTGGGCGCCGTAGGTGCCGGTGTTGGCGGCGTCGAGCAGTTCGATCGCCGCGAGGTTCAGCCGGCCGAGGCCGACGGCGCGCTCCAGCAGCTCGGCCGGGTCGGTCGGATCGCCGGCCAGGTAGGCGAAGGCGTCCTCGACGCCGCCGAGCACCTCGGCACTGCGGCGGCCGAGCACGTCGGCGTGGTGGGCGTACGCGCAGATGCCCTTGAGCGCGTAGAGGTGGAGGGAGCGGAGGCCGACCACCTCCGGTCCCACCAGCGGGAGTCCGATGTCCACCCGGACGCCCGGTGCCTGGGCGACGAGTGCGGCCGGGGCGGCGTCGGGCGACCAGGAGGCCGGTCCGGTGAGGGTCTCCGGTTCCTGGCCGGCGGCGCGCGCGGCCCGCTCGTAGCGGTCCCGGGCGCGGTCGCGGACGCCCATGGCCAGCTGGATCAGCGCGGCGAAGCGGGTGGGGTTGAAGTTGACGTTGGTGAGCGTGGTGAAGACGGCGTAGAGGACGAAGGCGGCGGCCTCGTCGTCCGGGTCGCCGAGGGCGCGGGCCTTCGCGGCGTACTGGGAGATGCCCTTGACCGCGTGGATCAGCAGGTCCTGGAGGTCCGACGTGGGGGAATCCTTGCCGCAGTTGCCGAGCGGACCGGCGCAGCCGGGGGTGGCACCGGTGCGGTCGGTCTGTTCGCACTGGAAGCAGAACATGCGGGTCCTCCGGGGACTCGGGGTGTCGTTCGGCCGGGGCGAGCGGGAAGGGCCTCGGCGAGTCCAGGATGGGGCGGGTGTTGACGGGGCATCAGGGCCGGAGGGCCCCAATCCGGGGCCGGGAGACCCAGTCGGCGCGGGGCGGTGGGGCCGTCGAGGTCGTCGGGGTCGTCGGGGTCGTCGGGGTCGTCGGGGTCGTCACGCAGGGTGTGCGGTGCCGCCGTGGAGGCAGCCGTGCGCCTTCGCCTCCGCCTCGTCCGACTCCCCGCCGAGCTCTCCGGCTCCGGGCGCGCGGGTATCCGGGCATCCGGGAATCCGGACAAAACCGTAAAAAGCGGATGAAACATGAGTTCGACGCCGGGTGTCGGGTAGAACAACCCATGCGGCGGCCGCGAGTCGTCCGGCCGCTCGGGCACCCCACCGGGTGTCACCGGGACCGCGCTCGATCGAACAAGCCGGGTACAGGCCCCGCGGGAGGAAACCCCCGACGCGCGGGCCGCCTGCTCGCACGGGTCCAGGGCGTTCACCCCGATGCCCAGGGGAGGTCCAGTGCCCATCCGTCCGGAAACCGTCCGCCGTGACCCCGTCGTGCCGGCCGACCTGCCGCTCAGGCCCACGGCCGCCGAACTGCGGGCCATGGGGAAGTCCGAGGCCCGGGGACTGAGCGACGCGCTGTTCGACCGGCTGGCCGGGCTGGCCCGCGAGACCCATGGCTACAGCTACGTGCGCGGCACGATCATCGAGCTCAACATGCCGCTGGTGCGGTTCATCGCCTCCCGCTTCCGCCACCGCGCGGAGGACATGGAGGACATCCTCCAGGTCGGCACGATCGGCCTGATCAAGGCCGTGGACGGCTACGACCCACGGCGCGGCGTCGAGTTCGTCACCTACGCGATCCCGACCATCACCGGAGAGATCAAGCGGTTCTTCCGCGACACCTCCTGGCCGGTCCGGGTCCCGCGCGGCATGCAGGAGCTCTACCTGGCCGTCGCCCGCGGCTCGGACCGCCTGGAGCAGGAACTCGGCCGGCCGCCCCGGCCCGAGGAGATCGCCGAGGACCTGCACCTCACCGTCGAGCAGGCCGCCGAGGGACTGATGGCGGGCCGCGTCTACCGCTCCAGCTCCCTGGACGCGCTGCGCGACCAGGATGCCGAGGAGAGCGGCAGCGCCCTGCTCGACCGCCTCGGCGGCTGCGACCCCGGCATCGAACTCGCCGACTTCCGCACCGCCGTGCGCCCGCTGCTGGCCCAACTGCCCGAGCGCGAGCAGACCGTCCTCAAACTGCGGTTCTGGGACGGCTGCACCCAGTCCCGGATCGCCGAACGCGTCGGCGTCTCCCAGATGCACGTCTCCCGGCTGCTCGGCGCCACCCTCGCCTGGCTGCGCGAGTGCCTTGAGGACCGGGACGCCCCCGGCTGGGCCGACGGACCGGCGGCGGCCGGATGACTTCCCCTCCCCGGCGGGGCGGTGCCGACACCCGTGGCGGACACCCGTGGCGGACACCCGTGGCGGACGGCCGTGGCGGACGGCCGGTCCCGGACGTCCCGACCGGCTTCCCCGGCCGGGGGTGCGGTGCCCGAGGGTGATCGGACGCATACTGTCCGGAAACCCCGGAGGTCATCATGCCCATGGTGGATGTCGCGGCCCTCGGCCGACTGGTCGCGGAGTACGAGGCGCTGTCCCCGTCGCGCTCGCCGGAGGCCCGGCAGCGGCTGCGCGACGTCTGCTACACGATCGGCATCTACACCGGGGAGGCCGACGCGGTCCGCGCGGTCGCCCGGGCCCGCGCGCTGCTGGAGCGCCAGGCGCCGGCGGGAACCGGCGGGCCGGCGGACGGCTCCCCGTCCGCCGACCGGGCCCACGCGGCGCTGCTGACCGAGCTCGGCGAACTCGCGGCCCGGGAGCACCGGTCCGGCTCCACCCCGACGCTGCACGACGTGGTGCAGCTGACCAGGGTCGCGGTCCCCGACTGCGTGGGCGCCGCGGTGAGCACCTGGCACGACGACGGCTCGGTGGAGACCTTCGCGGCCAGCTCCTCGTACCTGCTGGCCCTGGAACGCGCGCAGGGCGAGGCGGGGGCGGGCCCGCTGCCCAGGGTGCGCCGCCAGGGCGAGGGGCAGGTCGTGGTCCGGCTGGACCCGGGCCGCCCCGGCCGGTTCGCCGACCGGGCGCGGCGCTGCGGTGTGCGGGCCGTGGCCAGCGCGCACCTGCGGACCCACCCGCACGGCTGCACCGCCCTCAGCGCGTACCTGCGCACCCCGGTGGAGCCGGGCACCCCGGCGCTCGGCCTGGTCGAGGCGCTCGCCCTCCAGGCCTCGGCCGCGCTGGACCGCTTCGCGCTGGCCAGGGCGGTGGCCGACCTGCTCGACCGCCGGCACGCCACCGGCCTGGCCATCGGCATCACCGCGGAGCGCTTCGGCGTGCCCCCGCACACCGCGCTGAACCTGCTCGTCCGGGCCGCCCACAAGCTGGGCACGGACCTCGACACGGTGGCGCGCGGGCTCGCCGCCGACGGCTGGTCGCCGGCCACCGGCGGTGAGCGGAGCGGTTCGTAGTGTCTCGTGGCCGACGGCCGCGCCCTTGGGCCGGGGATCGCCGGTGGGGTGCCCGGCCGTTCAGCGGGTCGGCAGGGTCGGCAGGGTCGGTGGGTCAGCCAGGTCGGCCAGGTCAGCCGGGTCAGCGGGTCGGCCGGGTCAGCCCACCTGGCGGGCGGCGGCGCGGCCGGCCTGGCGGCCGCTGAAGAGGCAGCCGCCGAGGAAGGTGCCCTCAAGGGCGTTGTA
The DNA here is from genome assembly GCF_042789895.1 of Kitasatospora sp. NPDC056783. NCBI lineage: Bacteria > Bacillati > Actinomycetota > Actinomycetes > Kitasatosporales > Streptomycetaceae > Kitasatospora > Kitasatospora sp. NPDC056783. Next base: position 4,421 of record NZ_JBHUAF010000274.1, on the reverse strand, counting down.
GCCGTGCACCCCGCCGCCGCCGAAGCCCGCGACCTCGCCGGCCGCGTAGAGGCCCTCGACGGGGTCGCCGTCCTGGCCTAGGGCACGGGAGTCCAGGTCGGTCTGGATGCCGCCGAGCGTCTTGCGGGTGAGGACGTGGAGCTTCACGCCGATGAGCGGCCCGTGGGCGGGGTCGAGGAAACGGTGCGGCGCGGCGGCGCGGCCGAGCCGGTCGCCCAGGTAGCGGCGGGCGTTGCGGATGCCCTGGACCTGCGAGTCCTTGCTGAAGGGGTTGGCGATCTGCAGGTCGCGGGCCTCGATCTGGCGGCGGAGGGCCACCGGGTCGAGCAGGGGTTCGGTGGTCAGCCGGTTCATCCCGGCGACGAGGTCGTCGAGGGTGCGGGCGACGACGAAGTCCGCGCCGTTGCGCTTGAAGGCCTCGACCGGCGCGGGTGCCCCGTTGCCGAGCAGGCGGCTGCGCAGGACGGCGGCGCGGTCCTTGCCGGTGATGTCGGGGTTCTGCTCGGAGCCGGAGAGCGCGAACTCCTTCTCGATGATCTTCTGGGTGAGGATGAACCAGGAGTGGTCGTACCCGGCTATGTCCTCGGTGGTGCGCAGGTGGCGCAGGGTGGCCAGGGTGTCGTAGCCGGGCAGGCACGGGTCCGGCAGCCGTCGGCCCAGGGCGTCGAACCACAGCGGGGACGGACCGGGCAGCACCCGGATGCCGTGGCCGGGCCAGACCGGGTCCCAGTTGTGCAGGCCCTCGGTGTAGTGCCACATGCGGTCGCGGTTCACCAGCCGGGCGCCCGCGTCCGCGCTGATGTCGAGCATCCGGCCGTCCACGTAGGCCGGGACGCCGGTGACCATGTGCGCGGGCGGCGTGCCCAGTCGGCTGGGCCAGTGGCGCCGCACCAGGTCGTGGTCGGCGCCGATGCCGCCGGTGGTGACGACGACGGCCTGGGCGGTGAGTTCGAACTCGCCGGTGACGTCGCGGTTGGTGGCGGCGCCGCGCGGGGAGTCGTCGGCGGCCAGCAGCGCGCCGCGGACGCCCCGGACGGCGCCGCCGGTGACGAGCAGTTCGTCCACCCGGTGGCGGTGGTGGAAGGAGAGCCGGCCGGCCGCGGCGGCCCGGTGGGCGCTGCGGACGAAGGGGTGCAGCACGCCGGGCCCGGTGCCCCAGGCCACGTGGAAGCGGGGCACGGAGTTGCCGTGCCCGTCCGCGCGCAGGCCGCCGCGCTCGGCCCAGCCCACGGTCGGCAGGAAGGTGACGCCGTGGCCGGCGAGCCAGCCGCGCTTCTCGCCGGCGGCGAAGTCCACGTAGGCCCGGGCCCAGCGCTCCGCCCAGGAGTCCTCGTCGTCGAGCCGGTCGAACCCCGCGCTGCCGCGCCAGTCGTTCCAGGCCAGCTCGGCGGAGTCCTTGACGCCCAGTCGGCGCTGCTCGGGCGAGTCGACCAGGAACAGGCCGCCGAACGACCAGAACGCCTGGCCGCCCAGGTCGGCGGGCCCCTCCTGGTCGACGAGGGCCACCCGGCGCCCCCGGGAGGTCAGTTCGTGTGCGGCGACGAGGCCGGCGAGGCCGGCTCCGACGACGATGACATCGGTGTCCATGGGGCGCCGTCCCTTGGCCGGGGGTCGTGGGGCTATGTACGTTAGAACATGAGTTCCGGAGGCGATAGGCCCTGGCCGGCGCGGGAGGACCCGAGCATGACCGACCCCACCGCACCCGCTCGCTGCTGCGTGCCGTCCGGGGGAGGGGCGCCGGCCGCGGTCGCGCTGCCGCTCCCCTCGCCGCGCCGGCCCGGCGCCGAGGACGACGGGATGGTGTCGCTGCCCGGCGGTGAGTTCCTGATGGGCACCGACGACGCCGAGGGGTTCCCCGGCGACGGGGAGGGCCCGGTGCGCCCGGTGCGGCTGGACCCGTTCCGGATCGGCTCCCGCGCCGTCACCAACGACCGGTTCGCCGCGTTCGTCGCCGACACCGGCTACCGCACCGACGCCGAACGCATCGGCTGGTCCTACGTCTTCGCCTCCTTCCTGCCCGCCGCGCTGCGCCGCGGCGCCCCGCGCCCCGAGCGGACCCCGTGGTGGTGCGGGGTGCCGGGCGCCGCCTGGGACCGCCCCGAGGGCCCGGGCAGCGAGCTCGGGGAGCGGGGCGACCACCCGGTGGTCCACGTGTCCTGGAACGACGCCGCGGCGTACGCTTCCTGGGCGGGCAAGCGGCTGCCCACCGAGGCGGAGTGGGAGTACGCGGCGCGCGGCGGCGTGGAGCAGGCCCGCTACCCCTGGGGCGACGAGCTGGACCCGGCGGGGGAGTACCGCTGCAACATCTGGCGCGGCACCTTCCCCGCCCGGAACACCGCGGCCGACGGCTTCCGGGGCACCGCCCCCGTCGACGCCTTCGAGCCCAACGGCTTCGGGCTGTACAACGTGTCCGGCAACGTCTGGGAGTGGTGCGCCGACTGGTGGACCACCGACCACCCGGCCGGGCGTCCGCTGGTCAACCCGGCCGGCCCGGCCGCCGGGACCGACAAGGTCATCCGCGGCGGGTCCCACATGTGCCACAAGTCCTACTGCAACCGCTACCGGGTCGCCGCCCGCACCGCGAACAGCCCGGACAGCTCCAGCGGGCACGCCGGCTTCCGCCTGGCCGCGGACGCGTGAAGACCCGGCCGGGAGGGTCCTCTCATCCGCCCGGCAGGGGGTGAACCCGTCCGCCGTGCGCTCCCGGGAACACAGGTGCCGTCCATGCTCACCGGGGCCCGCCCGGAGGCGAGGCTCGGCCGCTGAGCCGCGGCCCGCGCGGTGGACCGGGCCACCGGCCGAGGCGGTCGCCGGACTCCCGCGGACCGGGACCGTGCGGACCCTGCCGCACTCCCGGGCGCCACGGGGAGCACCACCCGCGCGACCATGACGGCCCGGACCCCGGCGGGTTCGGCCCCGGCGGTCGTCACGGGCACTCCGCCGGGGCGGCGTGTATGGTCGTACCCATGAAGCGCGTGGAACGACAGTGGTGGGCCGCCTGAGGCGGCCCCCTCCTCGCGTTCACGCGCATTCGGCCGCCCGTCATGTGGGCGGCCGCGGCTTGGTCCACTCGGGCGGCTCCGCTACCAGCAGAGAGACGGACCAGTGACCAGACTTTCGGGCATCACGCCCTCGGGCGAAGCGCATCTCGGCAACTACCTCGGGGCCGTCAGCCGTTGGGCGGCCCACTCGCGGCCGGATGACCTGTACTTCGTGAGCAACATGCACGCCATGACGATCGATCACGACCCGGAAAGGCTCCGGGATCTGACGGATCATCAGCTGGCGGTGCTGGTGGCCGCCGGGGTTCCCGGGGACCGGCTCTTCGTGCAGTCGGACCTCATCCGCGAGCACATGGCCCTCGCCTGGCTCCTGGAGTGCACCTGTACGTTCGGCGAGGCCAGCCGGATGATCCAGTTCAAGGAGAAGTCCCGGGGCAGCGCGTCCGTGCGGCTCGGCCTGCTGACCTACCCGGTGCTGATGGCCGCGGACATCCTGCTGCACGGCACCGCGCAGGTGCCCGTCGGGGAGGACCAGAGCCAGCACGTCGAACTGGCCCGCACGCTGGCCCGCCGCTTCAACACCGACTACGGCGAGGTGTTCGTGGTCCCCGAAGCCGTGCTCCCCGAAGCCGGGGCGCGGGTACGGGACTTGAGCGACCCGTCGCGGAAGATGTCCAAGTCGAGCTCCGAGGCGCACGGCATCGTCTTCGTCCTGGACGAGCCCGAGGTGATCCGCCGCAAGTTCGCGCGCGCGGTGACCGACGGCCGCGACGAGGTGCGCTACGACGCCGTCGAACAGCCGGGCGTCGCCAACCTGCTCGACATCCTGGCGGTGTGCCGGGGGACGACGGCGGAGGAGGCGGCCCGGGGGATCGGCGGCTACCGCGATCTGAAGGAGGCGGTCGGCACGGCCGTCATCGACACCCTCGGCCCGGTCCGCGAGCGCGCGCTCGCGCTCCTGGAGGACAGGTTTGAACTCACCCGGATCCGCCAGGAGGGCGCCGAGCGGGCGCGCGAGCGGTCCGAGCGCCGGCTGACCGAGGCCATCGCCCTGGCCGGCCTGGCCTGAACGTTCCGCCTCGGGGCGAGCCCGGGGGAGCGCGGTGGTCCCGGCTGCCGTGCTCCCCGGCCGGAGCGTCGCGAGGCTCCCGGCGTCCGAGGCCGGGGCGTGCGCTCCGCCGCCCGGTACGGCGGGACGGGGTTCGGGCGGGCCGGGTTCCGGCGGGCCGGGTCAGACGGGCTTCCTCTCGACCCGGTGTGCCCGTGGCGCCGACGGCCCCGGCGCCCGGCGGTCGGTCGGCGGGCGCGGTGGCAGCGTCATCCGGAGCAGCGAGCCGCCCGGCGGCTCGGAGACCACGGTGAGCGTGCCGCCGTGGCCCTCGACGACGGCGCGCGCGATCGCGAGGCCGAGCCCGGTGC
>NZ_JBHUAF010000273.1:0-11548 GCF_042789895.1 Kitasatospora sp. NPDC056783 | reverse complement strand
CCGCCGGGCCCTCGCCGTCCTTCCTCAGCCGCCCAGGATGCGCAGCCCCGGCAGCAGGTCCGGCAGCAGCGGCGGCACCTCGACGCCCTGCGGCTGGGCCGCGGGGGCGCTGGGCGTGCCCGGCTGCGGTGCCTGGGGAGCCGCGTCGGCGCTCGGCGAGGGCTTGCCGCCGGTGAGCCCGCTGGTGAGGCCGCCGACCAGTCCGTTGACCGCGTCCGGGGCGCCGGTGGGCAGGTTCTCCGGCAGGAGGCCGCCCTTGCCGCCGTTGCCGGACGCGCCGGCGCCGGGGTTGGCCGGGGCGTGCTCGGTGGCGCCGGGGTGGGTCCCGGCCGGGGCGCCCGGGGCCTGCCCGGTGCCGGAGGTGCTGCCGGAGCCGTTCGCCGGGGAGCCGGCCGGGGATCCGCCGGTCGACGCGGACGAGCCGTCGCCCGCTCCGGAGCCGGCCGCGCCACCGCCGACGGCGGGGGGCAGGGCCAGGCGCAGGGGCGCGACGTCCTCGCTTATGTCGTCGAAGAGCTGGTTCACCAGGTGGGCCTGCCGGGTGAGCTGGACGGGCAGCCTGCCCTGCAGCTCGCTCCAGCGGCCGTCCTCGTCGTGGGCGAATCCGGCCAGTGCCCGCATCGGGTCGAGCGAGCCGTTGCTGCGGTAGACGGAGCGCAGCAGTTCGCGGCCCCTGAGGGCGTCGGCGTGCATGTCGTCCAGTGCGCGGCGGACCCGGTCGACGGTGGCGTCGCTGAGCGCGCCGGCCGGGCCGGTGCGTCCGACGAGGGTCTTGGCCTCGCCGAGCCGGGTGGCCGCGTTGTCCAACAGCATCTCGCCGCGTTCGGAGTCGGAGCCCGCGAAGTCGAGCCGCAGGCCCTCCAGCCCGCGCTTCAGACCGTACAGCGAGTCCCCGGGGAGGGCGTTGGAGCTGGCCGCGGCGGCGCCGGCCAGGCTGCCGACGGCGAGCCCGGCGACCAGCCCGCCGATGGCGAACCGGCGGCTCCAACGGCCGCGCGGCGCCGTGCGGATGGCCCGGTGGCGGCGCTGGCGGGGCACCGCGGCGCCCGTGCCGCCGGCGAAGGCCTGCTCGAACGCGGCCATCAGCTGGGCGCGTTGGACCGTCCGGACCTCCTGGTCCAGGGCCGGCCCGGGCAGCGCCCCCAGCACGTCGGTCAGGCCGACCAGTTCGGCCATCGCGGCCGAACCGGCGCCGGTGGCAGCGGTGTTGTCCGATCCGGCGGTGGCCGTAGCGCGTTGCTCCGCCTGGTGGGCCTCCAGCGCCTCGGCGAAGGCCTTCGCCCGCCGGTGCTCAAGCACGTTTGCCGTCACGGGCCACACCTCCCTTCGTCGTTGTCGACACCCCGGCCCGCCGGACGGTTGCCCAGGCTGGCCAAAGACACTCCATCGGGTGATAGGCCGCAATTCGACTTGACCGTATGCCCGGTGGGGGCTTGCACGCTGGCCAACGAGCGGTGGCGGCGGTCGGTTACGCACGGCTGATCATCGGACCGACCGTTCACCCTGACGTGTCGGGCGGGCGTCGACGGTGACGGGCGGCCGGGCCGCGCCGCGGCCGCCCCGTCCACCGCGCCCCTCACCTCGCGTCGGGCGGGAGCAGCCGGGCCAGGGTGCGGACGGCCCGGTACTGGAGCGTCTTGATGGCACCCTCGTTCTTGCCCATGATCCGGGCCGTCTCGGCGACCGAGAGCCCCTGCAGGAAGCGCAGGGTGACGCACTCCTGCTGCTGGGGGTTGAGCCGGCGCACCGCCTCCAGCAGGGCGGCGTTGGAGAGCGACTCCAGCACCGACTCCTCCGGGCTGCGCTCGCACTCGTTGGAGTCGAGCATCTCGCCGGTGGTGACCTCCAGCCGGAAGCGGCTGGACTTGAAGTGGTCGGCGACCAGGTTGCGGGCGATGGTGACCAGCCAGGCGCCGAAGTCCCGGCCCTGCCAGGTGAAGGTGCCGATCCGGCGCAGGGCGCGCAGGAAGGTCTCGCTGGTGAGGTCCTCGGCCGTGGCCCGGCTGCCGACCCGGTAGTAGATGTAGCGGTACACGGTGTCCGCGTAGTGGTCGTAGAGCCTGCCGAAGGCCTCGCTCTCGCCGGCCTGGGCCCGCTCGACCAGCTCCATGACCGGGTTGTGCTCGGTCTCGTAGCCGGGGCTGGGCGCGGTTCTGGCACGGCCCCGGCCGACGCCGGCGGTGCGGCCGCGCGAGCCGGTGCCGGTCGAGCCGGCGGCGGTGGTGCGCAGTGCCGCGCCCGGGCCCTGGGGCTGGCCGAACGTTCCTCCGGCGAGCGCGAGTCGGGGCGCGCCGCCGAACTGGCCGTCGAACTGGCCGTCGAACTGGCTGCGGAGCAGGCTGCGGAGCAGTTCCAGGCCGGTGGAGATCTGCCGCTCGACGGTGGGCCGGTCGCGGAGGCCGGTGCGGGGGCGCAGGGGTGCGGACGACGGGCGGGAGGGTGCAGGCGCGTCGTTCCGGACGGGTGGGTACACGGGACTCCCAGAGGCAGAACTGTGGACGGATCACCTCCGCCTGCGCGGAGAGCACGTCCAGAGGCGTCCGTTCGAGCGGGACGCGTGGCGACGTGCATCCAGGAGAGAATAACGCTTTGTGCAATGACAGCTACACCGTGTGGTCGAAGTGGTCGTTTGGGATCCATTTGTTGTGCATGTTCGGCTGATAATGGCCGGAGATGTCATCGTTCATCCGGCTCAACGTGATCGAACGGGCGCCCAGGGTGACCAATTCGGCAGCCTCGGGGGCGGTTTCCCAGCCTTGGGGCTCGGCAATCCCCGACTTTCCCGGTCTGGCGAACGATCAGAACCGGTCACCGGCAGCCAGGTTCGCGCAGGCGCCACGGACTGCCGTGTGCTGCAAGGGAGTTCGCCCGTACGAGGGGCCAGGTCAGAGGCATGGTTGACGTGTGCTCACTCTCCCGGGCGAGCGTGCCGGAGCGGGCCCGGGCGCGGTCCTCAGGCGGTGCGCCGGTGCCGGTTCAGCGCCACCCAGGCCGCCGCCGCGCCGGCCAGCACCCCGAGCGCGGCCGCCGCCGGGAGCCCCACCCGGGCCGCCTTGCGCCCGGTCCGGAAGTCCCGCACCCGCCAGCCCTGGGCCCGGGCGTGGCGGCGCAGCGCGCCGTCCGGGTTCACCACGTACGGGTGGCCGACCAGCGAGAGCATCGGGATGTCGTTGGCCGAGTCGCTGTAGGCGGCGCAGCGGTCGAGGTCGAGGCGTTCGCGCCGGGCCAGCGCGCGGACGGCGGCGGCCTTGGCCGGGCCGTGCAGCAGGTCGCCGACCAGTCGGCCGGTGTAGAGGCCGTCCCTGGCCTCGGCGACGGTGCCGAGCGCCCCGGTCATGCCGAGCCGCCGGGCGATGATCCGGGCCACCTCCAGCGGGGCGGCGGTGACCAGCCAGACCCGCTGGCCGGCGTCCAGGTGCATCTGGACCAGGGCGCGGGTGCCCGGCCAGATCTTGTCCGCCACGACCTCCTCGAAGATCTCCTCGCAGATCGCCTCCAGGTCGGCCGTGCGCTTGCCGGCGACGATGCCGAGGGCGGACTGCTTGGCGTCCGAGATGTGGTCCGGGTCCTCGGTGCCGTGGAGCCGGAACCAGGCCTGCTGCCAGGCGAAGCGGGCGATGTCGCGGCGGGTGAGGAAGCCCCGGCGGTAGAGGCCGACGCCGAGGTAGAAGACGGCGGCGCCGCGCAGGATGGTGTTGTCGCAGTCGAAGAAGGCGGCGGCGCGGGGGTCGTCCGGGTCCGGGGTGTGGTTCTCTGCCGGGGCCTTGGGGGCCTTGCCGGGCTTGCCGGGGTCCGAGGCGTCCGGCGTCCGCGGGGTGCCGGGGGCGTCGGCGCCGTCCGGCCCGCCGGGGCGCTCCGGCTCGGGGGCGGCCCGCAGCGCGGCCTCGGCCGCCTCGGCCGCGGCTTCGCCGGCCAGGGCGCTCCGCTCGCCGCTGGAACGCCTTGCCTGGGTGAGCCTTCTGAGCACGGCCATGTCATCGAGGATAGCCAGCCCGACGTGCGGCGACCGTGACGGAGCCGTGCCCGCGAGGTGAACAGCTCGTCCGGCCCCGCGGGCCCGTCCGGCCGGCCCGCGCGCCCGGGGCGGCCGGGCGGGTGGCGCAGAATGGGGCGGTGAGCCCACTGCTGCGACGTAAGAGCCCCAAGCCCGCGGACCGGACCGTGACCCTGGTCGGCAAGCCCGGCTGTCACCTGTGCGACGAGGCCCGCGAGGTGATCGTCCGGGTGACGGGCGAGCTGGGGGCGTCCTTCGAGGAGAGGGACATCACCCAGGACGAGGAGCTGTACCGCCGTTACTGGGAGCAGATCCCGGTCACCCTGATCGACGGGCGTCAGCACGACTTCTGGCGGGTCGACGAGAGCCGTCTGCGCAAGGCCCTGGAGGCCTGAGGGGGCGTCCGTCCGTACACCACCGCCCCCGTCGTCCGGCGGGGGCGGTTCGCCGAATCGTTGCCGAAGACACTCCGTTTCGGCTTGGGGCGCGACGGGCCGGTCGGCTTACGATCGAACACGTTTGCGCCCGTGGGGGGCTGAGCACGCGAGGAGTGCCGCCATGCTTCCCGGCCCCACCCCTGGGACGCCCGCGACCCCGGAAGGAGCGCGGGGCTTCGCCGTGGTGGACGTGGAGGCGACCGGCCGCAGTCCGTGGCGGCACCGGGTGGTCGAGGTCGCGGTGGTGCTGCTCGACGAGCGACTGTGCCCGGAGGGGGAGTTCGCCACCCTGCTGGACCCGCTCGGCCCGGTCGGCCCGACCCATGTGCACCGGATACGCCAGTGCGACGTCGAGGGTGCCCCGCGCTTCCGCGAGATCGCCCCGCGGCTGCTGGAGCTGCTGGCCGGCCGGGTGCTGGTCGGTCATCACGTCAGCTGTGACCACGCCTTCCTCGATCGCGAGTTCGCCCGGATCGGGGTGCCGATGCCGCCGGTCCCGCTGCTGTGCACGATGCGGCTGGCCCGCGCCCACCTGCCGGACGCCCGCGGCCACGGCCTGGCGGCCTGCGCGGAGGCGGCGGGCCTGGGCTGGTACCCGGCGCACACCGCGCTGGGCGACGCCCGGGTGACCGCCGAGCTGCTGCGGCACTGCGTCGGCGTCCCGTCCTGCCCGCCGGACGACTGGGCGGGCCCGCTGCGGGAGGCCGCCGGGGTGCCCTGGCCCCGGCTCGGCCGGGCCCGCTCCCGCCCCTGCGGCGCCGGCGTCCCGCTGCTGCGCAGGGAGACGCCGTACGGCCCCTGGCTACCCGGATCGCAGGCCCCGGAGGTCGTGCTGACGCACTCCGGTGCTATGGGTCCGACGGCCTGACGGCGGCGTGATGCGCATCACTGTGCAGGGACAAAACGGACACCATCTTTGTGCACACGTTCACAAACGCATAGCCTGGCTGCCAAAGCCCAGCTTCACCCACAGGAGCACCGTGGCAATCGGCCGCCCACCACAGAGCAGTTCGCAGACGCCCGACCAGGGCGCCGCGCGCCGACCCTCGCGTGCCCGGGGCATCCCGGAAGCGACGGTCGCCCGCCTGCCCCTCTACCTGCGGGCCCTCACCGCGCTCTCCGAGCGCTCGGTGCCGACCGTCTCCTCCGAGGAGCTGGCCGCCGCGGCCGGTGTGAACTCGGCGAAGCTGCGCAAGGACTTCTCCTACCTCGGCTCCTACGGCACCCGGGGCGTCGGCTACGACGTCGAGTACCTCGTCTACCAGATCTCCCGCGAACTCGGCCTGACCCAGGACTGGCCGGTCGTCATCGTCGGCATCGGCAACCTCGGCCACGCGCTCGCCAACTACGGCGGGTTCGCCTCCCGCGGTTTCCGGGTGGCCGCCCTGTTGGACGCCGACCCGAACGTGGTCGGTTCCACCGCCGCCGGGCTCCCGGTGCGGCACATGGACGAGCTGGAGTCGATCGTCGAGAGCCAGCACGTCTCCATCGGCGTGATCACCACCCCGCCCGGCGCCGCCCAGCAGGTGTGCGACCGGCTGGTGGAGGCCGGCGTGACCAGCATCCTGAACTTCGCCCCCACCGTGCTGACCGTCCCGGACGGCGTGGACGTGCGCAAGGTGGACCTCTCCATCGAGCTCCAGATCCTCGCCTTCCACGAGCAGCGCAAGGCCGGCGAAGAGCCGGACGACCGTGCCGAGTCGGTGCTCGACCGCGCCCCCGGGCCGGTCCGGGCGGCCGCCGCCAAACTGCGCCGCGCGGCCGGCGGCAGCGGCAAGAGCGCCCGGGGCGCCGCCGAGACGGCGGCCAAGGACCAGGCCGAGCCGGCCAAGGGAAAGTCCGCCAAGGGCGGCGACGGGGATCTCTCCGCGGTGATGCCCGCATGAACACCGAGAGCTGTGAGGGGCGGGCATGAGCCTTCTCGTCGTAGGGCTGAGCCATCGCACGGCCCCGGTCGGGGTGCTGGAGCGCGCCGCGCTGACGGGTGACGTACCGACCCGGCTGCTGCACGACGCGGCCGCCACCACGACCGTCGCCGAAGCCGCGCTGGTCAACACCTGCAACCGGATCGAGCTGTACGCGGACGTGGACAAGTTCCACGCCGGCGTCGCCGAGCTGTCGCTGCTGCTGGCCCACCACAGCGGGGTGGACCTGGAGGAGCTGACCTCCCACCTGTACGTCCACTACGAGGACCGCGCCGTCCACCACATCTTCTCGGTGGCCTGCGGCCTGGACTCGATGGTCGTCGGCGAGGGCCAGATCCTCGGCCAGCTGCGCGACGCGCTGGCCAAGGCCCAGGACGAGCACACCGCCGGGCGCGGCCTGAACGAGCTGTTCCAGCAGGCGCTGCGGGTCGGCAAGCGGGCGCACAGCGAGACCGGCATCGACAAGGCCGGCCAGTCGCTGGTCACCTTCGGCCTGGAGCAGGTCGCGGCGGGCGCGGGCGAGATCGCCGGCAAGCGCGCGCTGGTGGTCGGCGCCGGCTCGATGAGCTCGCTGGCCGCCGCCACCCTGGTCCGCGCCGGCGTGACCGACCTGCTGATCGCCAACCGGACCCCGGCCCGGGCCGAGCGGCTGGTCGAGATCCTCGGCCCGGACGTGGCCCGCACCCTGGACCTGGAGAAGGTGCCGGACGCGCTGGCCGACGTGGACCTGGTGATCTCCTGCACCGGCGCCTCCGGCGTGGTGATCAAGGCCGAGGACGTGGCCGCCGCCGTCGCCACCCGTGGGCCGTCCGCCCAGCCGCTGGCCCTGCTCGACCTCGCCATGCCGCGCGACGTCGACCACACCGTGCACGAGCTGGACGGCGCCCTGCTGGTCGACCTGGAGAGCCTCTCCCACGCGCACGCCGCCAGCCCCGGCGCCGGCGACGTCGACGAGGTCACCCGGATCGTCTCCGACGAGGTGACCGCCTTCGGCGCCGCCCAGCGGGCCGCCCGGATCGCGCCGACCGTGGTCGCGCTGCGCTCGATGGCCTCCGACGTGGTCGCCGCCGAGCTCGGCCGGCTGGACTCCCGGCTGCCCGACCTGGACGAGCGCTCGCGCGCCGAGATCACCCAGACCGTCCGACGCGTCGTCGACAAGCTGCTGCACGCCCCGACCGTCCGGGTGAAGCAGCTGGCCGCCGAGCCCGGCGGCGCCTCCTACGCGGAGGCGCTGCGCGAACTGTTCGACCTCGACCCGGCGGCCGTGCACGCCGTGTCGGGCACGCCCGTCGGCGGTGCGCCCCAGCCCTCCGCCGGGGGCACCAGATGAACCGTCAGCCATCCCACGAGTACCACCGGGACGATCACCTCATGAATGGTCAAGCGATCACGGAGCAGCCCTCGGCCACCGCGGCCCTGCGGCTCGGAACCCGGCGCAGCGCCCTCGCCATGGCGCAGTCGGGCATGGTGGCCCGCGAGGTGACCAGGGTCACCGGGCGCCCCGTCGAGCTGGTGGAGATCACCACCTACGGCGACACCTCCCGGGAGTCGCTGGCGCAGATCGGCGGCACCGGTGTGTTCGTCTCCGCGCTGCGCGACGCGCTGCTGGAGGGCCGGATCGACTTCGCCGTGCACTCGCTCAAGGACCTGCCCACCGCCGCCCCCGAGGGCCTGGCGCTGGCCGCAGTCCCGGTGCGCGAGGACGTCCGCGACGCCCTGGTCTCGGCCGAGGGCCTGACCCTGGACGAACTGGTGGAGAAGCTGGCCGGCGCCGGCCGCCCGGCCCGGGTCGGCACCGGCTCGCCCCGCCGGATGGCGCAGCTGAACGCCTGGGCCACCGCCCGCGGCGCCCGGCTGGAGACGGTCGCGATCCGCGGCAACGTGGACACCCGGATCGGCTTCGTGACCAGCGGCGAGCTGGACGCGGTGGTGCTGGCGACGGCCGGCCTGAACCGGCTCGGCCGCAGCGCCGAGATATCCCAGCACCTCGACACCGAGCTGATGATCCCGGCCCCCGGCCAGGGCGCGCTGGCGGTCGAGTGCACCTCCGCGAACACGGAGCTGACCGCCGCGCTCTCCGCGCTGGACCACGCCCCCACCCGGGTCGCCGTGGCCGCCGAGCGCTCCCTGCTGGCCACCCTGGAGGCCGGCTGCTCGGCGCCGGTGGCCGCCCTGGCCACCTGGGGCCGGGAGAACGAACTGCGGCTGGACGGCGTGGTCGGCAACCCCGACGGATCCGCCCTGCTGAAGATGTCCGCCAACGGTCCGATCGTCCTCGACGAGACCGCCGAGCGGCAGGCGGTGGCCCTCGGCCGCGCGCTGGCCGACCGGCTGCTCGCCGCGGGCGCGGCCGCCCTGATGGGGGAGCGAGCCCGATGAGCGAGCGAAGCGAGCGAATCATGAAGAGCTGCGCGTTTCGCGAAGAGACCGCCGAGCGCAGCGAGGTGGGCGCATGAGCCCCACCACCGCCGCCACCGACGCCCTGTTCCCGGGACAGCCCGCCACCGGACGGTGCACCTTCCTGGGCGCGGGCCCCGGGGACCCGGGGCTGCTGACCCTGCGCGCGGTCGAGGTGCTGTCCACCGCCGACGTGCTGGTCGCCGACCCGCTGACCGCCGCCGCGGTGCGCAGCCACTGTCCGTCCGCCGTGCAGGTGCACAGCCCCGTCGCCGAGGGCGCCGGCTTCGACCTGGCCAAGCTGGTCGCCGAGGCCGTCCGCTCGGGCAAGCACGTGGTCCGCACCGTCGACGGCGACCCGGGCCTGGACGGCTGCGCCGCCGAGGAGATGCTCAGCTGCGCGGGCGACGGGATCCCGTTCGAGGTGATCCCGGGCGTCGCCCAGTCGGTCGGCGTCCCGGCGTACGCGGGTGTCCCGCTGCGGGCCGGCGCCGGCACCGACGTGCGCTTCGTGGACGGCGCCGCGCTGCTGGCCGGTGGCCCGGTGGACCTGGGCGCGCCGGAGACCACCCTGGTGGTCCGCACCACCCTGGGCCAGCTGCCGGCCACCGCCGCGGCCCTGGTCGCGGGCGGCCGCAAGCCGGAGTCGGCGCTCAGCGCCACGCTCTCCGGCACCACCACCCGCCAGCGGACCTTCACCTCCGCCCTGTCCGGCATCGCGGCCGACCTGAAGGCCGCCCGGGTGCTGCCCTCGCCGGTCTCCGCCCCGGTCGACCCGGCCACCTCGGTGATAGCCGTGGTGGGCGAGCAGGTCGCCCACCGCGCCTCGCACTCGTGGTTCGAGACCAAGCCGCTGTTCGGCTGGAACGTCCTGGTGCCGCGCACCAAGGAGCAGGCCACCGGCCTGTCCGAGCAACTGCGCTCGTACGGCGCGGTGCCGCAGGAGGTGCCGACCATCGCGGTCGAGCCGCCGCGCACCCCGCAGCAGATGGAGCGGGCCATCAAGGGCCTGGTCACCGGCCGCTACGAGTGGATCGCCTTCACCTCGGTGAACGCGGTGCGCGCCGTCCGGGAGAAGTTCGAGGAGTACGGCCTGGACGCCCGGGCGTTCGCCGGGATCAAGGTCGCGGCGGTCGGCGAGACCACCGCCCAGGCCCTGGTGGACTTCGGCGTGAAGCCGGACCTGGTGCCCTCCGGCGAGCAGTCCGCGGCCGGGCTGCTGGAGGACTGGCCGCCGTACGACCCGGTCTTCGACCCGATCGACCGGGTGTTGCTGCCGCGCGCCGACATCGCCACCGAGACCCTGGTGGCCGGCCTGGTCGAGCTGGGCTGGGAGGTCGACGACGTGACGGCGTACCGGACGGTGCGCGCCTCGCCGCCGCCGGCCGAGACCCGCGAGGCGATCAAGGGCGGCGGCTTCGACGCGGTGCTGTTCACCTCGTCCTCGACCGTCCGGAACCTGGTCGGCATCGCGGGCAAGCCGCACAACGTGACGGTCATCGCCTGCATCGGCCCGGCCACCGCCAAGACCGCCGAGGAGCACGGCCTGCGGGTCGACGTGATGGCCCCGGCGCCGTCGGCGACCGCGCTGGCCCAGGCGCTGGCAGACTTCGGGGCCAAGCGCCGCGACACCGCGACGGCCGCCGGTGAGCCGGTCTACCGGCCCAGCGAGCGCCGTCCCGGTTCGCGCCGCAAGGCCCGCTGAGAAACCCCTCATGGCCGGGGCGGCCGACCGTCGCCCCGGCGCTGCACAACCGTTCGGAGAGAGAAGCCGTGACCGCTGAATTCCCGTACGTACGCCCTCGCCGGCTGCGCCAGAGCCCGGCGATGCGCCGTCTGGTGGCCGAGACCCGGCTGCACCCGGCGGAGCTGATCCTGCCGGTGTTCGTCCGTGAGGGCGTCAGCGAGCCCGTGCCGGTGACGTCGATGCCGGGTGTCGTCCAGCACAGCCGGGACAGCCTGCGCAAGGCCGCGGTGGAGGCGGCCGAGGCGGGCCTCGGCGGCCTGATGCTGTTCGGTGTCCCCGAGGTGCAGGACGCGGTCGGCAGCGAGGGCACCAACCCGGACGGCATCCTCCAGCAGGCGATCCGGGACGTGGTCTCCGAGGTCGGCGACTCCCTGGTGGTCATGTCGGACCTCTGCCTGGACGAGTACACCGACCACGGCCACTGCGGCGTGCTGGCCGCCGACGGCAGCGTCGACAACGACGCCACCCTGGAGCGCTACGCCGAGATGGCCCGGGTGCAGGCCGACGCCGGCGTCCACCTGGTCGGCCCGTCCGGCATGATGGACGGCCAGATCGGCGTGATCCGCCGGGCGCTGGACGAGGCCGGGCACCAGGACGTGGGCATCCTCGCCTACACCGCCAAGTACGCCTCGGCCTTCTTCGGCCCGTTCCGCGAGGCCGTCGGCTCCTCGCTCAAGGGCGACCGCAAGACCTACCAGCAGGACCCGGCCAACGCCCGCGAGTCGCTGCGCGAGCTGGAGCAGGACCTCGCCGAGGGCGCGGACATGGTGATGGTGAAGCCCGCCATGGCCTACCTGGACATCCTGCGCCAGATCGCCGACGCCTCCCCGGTGCCGGTCTCCGCGTACCAGGTGTCCGGCGAGTACGCGATGGTCGAGGCGGCCGCCGCGAACGGCTGGATCGACCGCGAGCGGATGATCATGGAGACGCTCACCTCGATCCGCCGCGCGGGCGCCGAGCAGATCCTCACCTACTGGGCCGTCGAGGCCGCCGCGATGCTCAAGTAGCGGACGCCGCACGGCGGAAGGCCGGGCCGCCCCCGAGAGGG
>NZ_JBHUAF010000272.1:0-11640 GCF_042789895.1 Kitasatospora sp. NPDC056783 | reverse complement strand
GGGGCGGGGCCTTCGAAGGCGGGGGTGACGCGGGCGTCAGGCCTTGGTGACGTCCTCGATCTCGTCGTCGTCCTCGCGACCGGGGGTCTTGAGGTCGAACTTGATGATCGCGAAGCGGAAGAGGAAGTAGTAGATCGCGGCGAAGACCAGGCCGAGCGGGATGATCATCCACGGGTCGGTGGCCTTGTTCCAGGCCAGCGCGTAGTCGATCAGGCCGCCGGAGAAGGTGAAGCCGTCATGCACGCCGAGTGCCCAGGTGACGGCCATCGAGATGGCGGTGAGCACCGCGTGGATGACGTACAGGACCGGGGCGATGAAGACGAAGGCGAACTCGATCGGCTCGGTGACACCGGTGACGAAGGAGGTCAGGGCCAGCGAGACCATCATTCCGGTGATGGCCTTGCGGCGGTGCGGCTTGGCGGCGTGGGCGATGGCCAGCGCGGCGGCGGGCAGCGCGAACATCATGATCGGGTAGAAGCCCGACATGAACTGTCCGGCGGTCGGGTCACCGGCGAAGAAGCGGGTCAGGTCGCCGTGCACGACGGTGCCGTCGGGCTTGGTGAAGTCACCGGTCTGGAACCAGGCATAGGAGTTCACGAACTGGTGCATGCCGACCGGCAGCAGACCACGGTTGACCAGGCCGAACGCGCCCGCGCCGAGCGCGCCGGCGCCGATCAGGGTGTCGTTCAGGCTCTTGATGGCGTCACCGATCGGGCCCCAGGCCAGACCGAAGAAGACGCCGACGGCGGTGCCGACGAAGGCCATGATGATCGGGACGAGGCGGCGGCCGTTGAAGAAGCCGAGCCAGTCGACCAGCTTGGTGCGGTGGTACTTCTGCCACAGCACCGCGGCCAACAGGCCGATCACGATGCCGCCGAGCACACCCGGGTTCTGGTAGGTGGCCGGTTCGTCCTTGCCGGGGAGGATCTTGTACTCGGTGATCGGGAACGCGGTGAGCACGTTCTTGTACACCAGGTAGCCGACCAGCGCGGCGAGGGCGGTGGAGCCGTCCGCCTTCTTCGCGTAGCCGATCGCGATACCCACCGCGAAGAGCATCGGCAGAGCGTCGAAGACCGAGGTGCCGGCGGTGTTGAACACCGCGGCGACCTTGTCCCAGCCGAGGCCGTCCTTGCCGAACACGTCGTCCTGGCCGAGGCGCATCAGCAGACCGGCGGCGGGGAGCACCGCGATGGGCAGCTGGAGGCTGCGGCCGATCTTCTGGAGACCCTGGAGGAGGTTCTGACCGAACTTCTTGGCGGGGCTGGGTGAGGCCGGAGCCGTGGCGGGCGCCGGTGCCTGCGCAGACTGACTCATGGGGGTGGGTTCCTAACGGCATGGCGGTCGGTCGGGGGGAGGCACAGGGGCCGAACCGCGAACTGGTCTACACCACACGTGGTGTAGACCAGTTTTGTAGCACGGGGGGAGAAGTCGAGGAACCCCGGAAAGCGGTACTTCGGGGAAGTGCTATGAAATCGAAACCTACTTACCCGGCGATGATCATGATTACCCGTCGGTATTCGATTTTGGCTAATCGCGCAACAAAATCGATTTTGGCTAATCGCGCAACAAAAGCGCGACCTGCCCCGCCCGGTCCTGCCTGGGACGTCCGTCCTTTCCGGGAAAGGCCGACGGCCCCCGGACCGTCGGGTCCGAGGGCCTTTGGCGGGGTGGCGCGGGCGCGCCCTGTTTCAGGCCTTGGTGACGTCCTCGACCTCCTCCTCGTCCTCCCGGCCGGGTGTTTTCAGGTCGAATTTGACGATGATGAACCGGAAGAGCGCGTAGTACACGACGGCGAAGCAGAGGCCGATCGGGATGATCAGCCACGGTTTGGTGGCCAGTCCCCAGTTGATGACGTAGTCGATCAGGCCGGCCGAGAAGCTGAACCCGTCGTGCACCCCGAGCCCCCAGGTCACCGCCATCGAGACGCCGGTCAGCACCGCGTGCACGGCGTACAGGGCGGGGACGATGTACGCGAAGGAGTACTCGATCGGCTCGGTGACACCGGTGACGAAGGAGGTCAGGGCCAGCGACACCATCATGCCGGTGATGGCCTTGCGCCGGTGCGGCTTCGCCGAGTGCGCGATCGCGAGGGCGGCGGCCGGCAGCGCGAACATCATGATCGGGAAGAAGCCGGACTGGAACTGGCCGGCGGTCGGGTCGCCCGCCAGGAAGCGCGGGATGTCGCCACGCACGATCGCGCCGTCCGGCTTGACGAACTCCCCGAACTGGAACCAGACGAAGGTGTTCAGCAGCTGGTGCATGCCGATCAGCAGCAGCGCGCGGTTGAACAGGCCGAAGATGCCGGCGCCGCCCGCCCCCAGGTCGGAGAGGTTCTGCGAGAAGTCGTTGAGGCCGCGGCCGACCGGCGGCCAGACCCAGAGCGCCACCACGGCGGTGACCAGGCCCGCCAGGGCGGTGATCATCGGGACCAGGCGGCGGCCGTTGAAGAAGCCGAGCCAGTCGACCAGCTTGGTGCGGTGGAACCGGACCCACAGCCAGGCCGACATCAGGCCGATCAGGATGCCGCCCAGCACGCCCGGGTTCTGGTAGGTCGCGGCCGCGACCTTCGCCGACGAGTAGCTCACGCACTGGCCGGACCAGGCGTCCGGGACCAGGGTGGTTCCCGCCGGGCAGCTCTCGGGGAAGGCGTGCAGGACCTTGTAGTAGACCAGGAAGCCGACCACGGCGGCCAGCGCCGTCGAGCCGTCCGCCTTCTTCGCCATGCCGATCGCGACGCCGACGCAGAACAGCAGCGGCAGACCGAAGGAGGAGTCGAGCAGGGCGCCGCCCGCGGCGGCGAAGACCTTCGCGACGTCGTCCCAGCCCAGCCCGTCCTTGCCGAACACGTCGGGCTGGCCGAGCCGGTTGAGGATGCCCGCGGCGGGGAGCACCGCCACGGGCAGCTGAAGGGAGCGGCCCATCTTCTGGAGGCCGCCGTAGAAGGTGTGCCACCGTTTGGCCTGCGGGGCCGTGGCGCCTGCCGAACTCATCCTTCGCCCTCCGGGAGCAGTTGCCGACCGGTGGCCCCCTGCGGGACCCTCGGGCGGGGCTCGGGAACACCCGGGGCCTGTCCCGCGTTCCTCGGGGTACACATATATTGGTGTAGACCACTTGGGAGCGCAGGCCGCATCCGGGGCGCTGGCCCCACTGATCGTCATCCTCGGACGGCGATCGGGAGCCTGCCCGCCGGAATGGGCCAAAAGTGGACTAACGTGGCAGACCGGACGGCCCCGGGTGATGCTGGTCGCGCTGCTCGGCAGCACGACCGCAGCTGAACCCGTGTCAGCCGCCGGCACGGACCTCACCGCCCGACGGTCGAGGGCCGCACCCCCCAGCACCAGCGCAGGACGGCACCCGGCAGAGCCGCCGAAGGGCCGAGACAGAGGGAGAAACCAGATGGCCAGCAAGGCTGAGAAGATCGTCGCCGGTCTGGGCGGCATCGACAACATCGAAGAGGTCGAGGGCTGCATCACCCGCCTTCGCACCGAGGTCAAGGACGCCTCCCTGGTCAACGAGGCCGCCCTCAAGGCCGCCGGTGCCCACGGCGTCGTGAAGATGGGCACCGCGATCCAGGTCGTCATCGGCACCGACGCCGACCCGATCGCCGCCGACATCGAGGACATGATGTGAGCTGAGCCACCCAGGCCAGCCCCGCCCGGCCCGCCGACCCGCTCAGGGGGACGGCGGGCCGCGGCGTGTCCGGCGGCCCCGCGGTCGCCCCGCCCGGGGTCGCCCGCCCACGGTTCCCCCACGCCCCCGGCGGTTCCGGAAGCGGCCCCCCGGAGCGACTACGCTCAGTGCCTATGTCACGCATCGACGGCCGCACCCCCGAACAGCTCCGCCCGATCACCATCGAACGGGGCTGGAGCAAGCACGCCGAAGGCTCCGTCCTCGTCTCCTACGGCGACACCAAGGTGCTGTGCACCGCCAGCGTCACCGAAGGCGTGCCCCGCTGGCGCAAGGGCAGCGGTGAGGGCTGGGTCACCGCCGAGTACTCCATGCTCCCGCGCGCCACCAACACCCGAGGCGACCGCGAGTCCGTCAAGGGCCGCATCGGCGGCCGCACCCACGAGATCAGCCGGCTCATCGGCCGCTCGCTGCGCGCCGTGGTCGACCACCGCGCGCTCGCCGAGAACACCATCGTCCTCGACTGCGACGTCCTCCAGGCCGACGGCGGCACCCGCACCGCCGCCATCACCGGCGCCTACGTGGCCCTGGTCGACGCCGTCTCCTGGGCCCGCGACAAGAAGCTGCTGCGCGCCAAGGGCCAGCCCATCACCGGCGGCGTCAGCGCCGTCAGCGTCGGCATCATCGACGGCGTCCCGATGCTCGACCTCCAGTACGAGGAGGACGTGCGCGCCGAGACCGACATGAACATCGTCTGCACCGCCGACGGCCGCTTCGTCGAGGTCCAGGGCACCGCCGAGGGCGCCCCCTTCGACCGCGACCTGCTCAACCGGCTTCTCGACCTCGGCAGCCTCGGCTGCGCCGAGCTGGACGAGATCCAGCGCAAGGCCCTGGAGGGCTGAACCGGGCGCGAGCCCCGCGACCGCCCACCGGACCGGACGAGCCGTCAGGCCCCCGCGCGGACAGCCGTCCGGGCCGTGGCTGAACGGCCGTTCGGCCCCGATGTGAACGGACCGCCGAAACGGACGGCGTGCTGTACAGGCCGGGCCCGCAGACCGTACGGTTCCCGCAGCACCCCCGCTGCGGGAACCGCGCACCCCTCGGCGCGCGTCCCATCCCACGGAACCCGCGCCCCCCAGGAGGACCGGATGCCGTCCAGCATCGCCCGCCCCGCCGCCCTCGCCGTGGCCGGACTCATCGCGATCCTCCCGCTCAGCATGGTGAGCTGCTCCGCCGCGCAGAAGGCGATCGACTGCGGGAACACCGCGGTGAAGATCACCGGGGACATCGCCGACGTCACCCAGGCCTACGACAACGCGAGCAACGACTCGGCGGCCGCCGGGAAGGCCCTGCAGAAGCTCAAGAACGACCTCGACCAGGTCGGGAAGAACTCCAAGAACACCGACGTCGCCAAGGCCGTGACCGACCTCCAGAAGCAGGTCGACAACGTCCAGCGGGCCGCCGAGAAGAACGAGGTCCCCGATCTCAAGCCGCTCGGCAACGCGGCCGGCAACCTCACCTCGATCTGCACCGGCTGACCGCGCCCGGACCCTCGGTAGGGTGGGCGATATGTCCACCCGCCTGATCCTCGCCACCCGCAACCAGCACAAGGTCACCGAGCTCCGCGCCATCCTGGCGGACGCCGGCCTGGACGTCGAACTCGTCGGCGCCGACGCCTATCCGGAGATCCCGGACGTGCCCGAGACCGGCGTCACCTTCGCCGAGAACGCCCTCCTCAAGGCCCACGCCCTGGCCCGCGCCACCGGCCTGCCCGCCGTCGCCGACGACTCCGGCCTCTGCGTGGACGTGCTGAACGGCGCGCCCGGCATCTTCTCCGCCCGCTGGTCCGGCAGGCACGGCGACGACGGCGCCAACCTCGACCTGCTGCTCGCCCAGCTCTCCGACATCGCCGAACCGCACCGCGGCGCCCACTTCTTCTGCGCCGCCGCCCTCGCCCTCCCCGACGGCACCGAGCGCGTCGTCGAGGGCCGCCTCCTCGGCACCCTGCGCACCGCCCCGGCCGGCGCCGGCGGCTTCGGCTACGACCCGATCCTCCAGCCCCTCGGCGAGACCCGCACCTGCGCGGAGCTGACGGCGGAGGAGAAGAACGCCATCAGCCACCGCGGCAAGGCCTTCCGCGCCCTCGCCCCGGTCGTGAAGGACCTCATCGCCTGACGGCCCACAGGAATGAGAATGGCCCGATCCCCTTCGAATCGAAGGGGATCGGGCCATTTCACTCGGTACGCCCGGTGGGACTCGAACCCACGACACTGCGGACCTAAACCGCATCTCTCTAGCCAGCTGGAGTACGGGCGCACGCCAGCACAAGCGTACCGGTTGGCGCCTTCTGGTGGCGCCGGGTTTGCGGCTAGGCGGCAGCGCCTTCAGCGCGCGCAGCCCGGTTCATGTTCCGGCCGCAGTAGGTCGGAGTGATGGAGTGGCAGTTCGGGCAGAGCAGGCGGAGGTTCTCCCGCCTGTTGTCGAGCCAGTCACCGTTGACGTGGTCGACCTCCAGGGTCATCGGATGTCCGAGCCAGGTCGGGGGAGTGCCGCACAGTTCGCAGATGTCGGGATGCCCGATGTGCACGAGCATGGTCCGAAGCCGATCGCCCGGAACGCGCTGGCTTCCCGGCGGGCGCCGCACGAGCAACTCCTCGGCCGTCCGTCGGGGTCCGGTCTTCAGCCCCTTGTTGTGGGCCCGCCCGGTGAAGTGGCCGGTGTTGAGCCCATGGAGGTCGATGGCCTCTCTCACCAGCGTCCGCGAGTTGCCGCAGTCGGTCATTCCGAGGGCGAGGATCACGCCGCGGATGCTCCGGTGCGCGGCGACGGCCTGCGCCAGCGCGTCCTTCGGAATGGCTTCGACCCTGCTGCGGCCGTCGCCCCGGAACGTGAAGTGCGAGGTGTCGATGCCGAAGTCCGCCAGGCGCTTCTTCAGGTACCCGTAGAGGCTGTCGTACGGCGTGACACCGAGGTAGGCCATCATCTCGTTGAGGTTGTGGCTGTGTGCTGCGGCCTCGGCGAGAACCTCCCGCGGGTAACGCCGTTGCCCGTAGTGGGGCCTGTTGTGGTTGAAGTGCGAGGTGTCGATGCCGTAGTGCCTGAGTCGCTTGCTCAGGTAGCTGTGTGTGCCGCCCGCCATCGGCACGCCGAGCTTGCGCATCATCTCGTTGACGCTGTTGGACTCTGCCGCGAGCGCGGCCAGCAGTTCGCGGGTGTACTTGACCGGCATGGTCGGTCCCCCTGTGGGCTGGTGGTAGCCCCTTCCACGCCCTGGCAACGAGCGGTCCGGCATCTGGTCACGGGTGGGGTGGGTTTCGGCCAGGACGTGACTGATTGTCGGGGGCTCCCGACCTGTGATGTTTGGCTGTTGATTACCAATTGGTCCAGACCTATTGACCTATGTGGTTCAGACCACATAGCTTCTCCGCCAATTGCAATCCCCCACGTGCGTGCTCCCCCACAGGCACGCGCCGACACTCTCTCCTGGAGGACCGAGTGTTGATCCGAAACACGGCGGAGCGGCGTCCCACCGCCTCTTCGCGCCGGAAGAGCCCGGCGGCGCGGGCCGGTGTGGCCTCGCTCGCGGCGGCTACGCTGGCCGGGCTGCTGATGGCGACGCTCGGTGCGGCGCCCTCCCAGGCGTCGGCGGCCGTCGACAACGCGTCCTGTCGCCCCGACGGCCTGTACCAGACCCCCGGGGTGGACGTCCCGTACTGCTCCGTCTACGACACCAGCGGGCGCGAGAAGATGGGCGCCGACCACCAGCGCCGCATCATCGGCTACTTCACCGGCTGGCGCACCGGCAAGAACGGTGACACCCCGTACCTGGTGAGCGACATCCCCTGGGACAAGGTCACCCACCTCAACTACGCCTTCGGCCACGTCGGCGGCGACAACAAGCTCTCGGTCGGCACCGACGGCCCGAACAACGCGGCCACCGGGATGTCCTTCCCCGGCGTCCCCGGTGCCGAGCTGGACCCGACCCTGCCGTACAAGGGCCACTTCAACCTGCTGACGAAGTACAAGAAGCAGTACCCGAACGTCAAGACCATGATCTCGGTGGGTGGTTGGACCGAGACCGGCGGCTACTTCGGGGACGACGGCAAGCGCGTCAACTCCGGCGGCTTCTACTCGATGACCGTCAACCCGGACGGCAGCGTCAACCAGGCCGGCATCGACACCTTCGCGGCCTCCTCGGTCGACTTCATCCGCAAGTACGGCTTCAACGGCGTCGACGTCGACTACGAGTACCCGACCTCGATGAAGGACGCCGGCAACCCGCTGGACTGGCAGCTCGCCAACTCCAAGCGCGGCTCGCTGGCCAAGGGCTACGCGGCGCTGATGAAGACCCTGCGCGAGAGCCTGGACAAGGCCGGCGCCACCGACGGCAAGCACTACCTGCTGTCGGTCGCCGCCCCGTCCTCCGGCTACCTGCTGCGCGGCATGGAGACCTTCCAGGTGGCCAAGTACCTGGACTACGTCGACATCATGTCGTACGACCTGCACGGCTCCTGGAACAAGTACGTCGGCCCGAACGCCGCGCTGTTCGACGACGGCAAGGATGGCGAGCTCGCCTCCGCCAACGTCTACGGCACCGCGCAGTACGGCGGCATCGGCTACCTGAACGCCGACTGGTCGTACCACTACTTCCGCGGCGCGATGCCGGCCGGCCGGATCAACGTCGGCCTGCCGTACTACACCCGCGGCTTCAAGAACGTCCAGGGCGGCACCAACGGCCTCTGGGGCACCGCCCCGGCGACCACCTGCCCGGTCGGCTCCGGTCTGACCTCCTGCGGTGACGGCGCGGTCGGCATCGACAACATCTGGAACGACAAGGACGACGCGGGCAAGGAGTCCCCGGCCGGGTCGAACCCGATGTGGCACGCCAAGAACCTGGAGAAGGGCATCGTGCCCGACTACCTGGCCAAGTACGGCGTGACCGACACCGCGCTCCAGGGCACCTACACCCGCAACTACAGCTCCACCCTGGTGGCGCCGTGGCTGTGGAACGACACCAAGAAGGTGTTCCTCTCCACCGAGGACGAGCAGTCGGTGGGCGCCAAGGCGGACTACCTCGTCAACCAGGGCGCCGGCGGCGCGATGATCTGGGAGCTCGCGGGCGACTACAAGTGGGACGCCACCGCCAACGGCGGCAAGGGCGAGTACGTCCCCGGCTCGACGCTGACCTCGCTGATGTACGACAAGTTCAAGTCGGCGACCCCGTACGGCGCGACCCGCTCGACGGTCGCGCTGCCGCAGCAGACCCTGCCGATCGACGTGTCGTTCAACAACTTCGCGCTGGGTGACTCGAACTACCCGATCAACCCGAAGCTGCACATCGTCAACAACTCGACGCTGACCCTGCCGGGTGGCACCGAGTTCCAGTTCGACTACAGCAACTCGGCTCCGGGCAACGCCAAGGACCAGTCCGGCTTCGGCCTCCAGGTCATCAAGCAGGACAACCCGGGCCCGGGCAACGTCGGCGGCCTGAAGGGCACCTACAACCGGGTGTCGGTCAAGCTTCCGGGCTGGCAGTCGCTGGCGCCGGGCGCCTCGATCGACATGGACTTCGTCTACTACCTGCCGGTGTCCACCCCGTCGAACTGGACGGTCAACGTGGGCGGCACGCTGTACGGGATCAAGGGCGACCTGACCCGCGGCGCGGTGGACGGCGGTACGCCGACCCCGACCCCGACCCCGACCCCCACGGGCTCGGCCACGCCGACCCCGACTCCGACGGGCTCGGTCACTCCGACCCCGACCCCGACCCCGACCCCGACCCCGACCCCCACCTCGACCTCGGGCGCTTGCACGGCCGCCCCGAGCTGGAGCGCCGACACCGCCTACGCGACCCCCACCAAGGTCTCGTGGAAGGGGCACTACTACCAGAACAAGTGGTGGACCAAGGGCGACGACCCCGCGGCCAGCGGCTCGTGGGGCGCCTGGACCGACCTCGGGGCCTGCTGATCGGCGAGGCCCGCTGAGGTGACGGACGGCGGTGGCGGTGCACCCGGTCGGGGGGTGCGCCGCCACCGCTTCGTCGTCTCCGGGTCCAGCCGGGAACGCGTCAGCCGGGAGACCCGTCAGCAGGGGATCAGGGGATCAGGCGCCGACCTTGAGGTCGCGCAGCAGCTTGGCGACGTGGCCGGTGGCCCGCACGTTGTAGAAGGCGTGCTCGACCTTGCCCTGCTCGTCCACCACGATGGTGGATCGGATCACGCCGAGGTAGGTGCGGCCGTAGTTCTGCTTCTCGCCGAAGGCGCCGTAGGCCTCCAGCACCTTCTTCTCCGGGTCGGACAGCAGGGTGACCTTGAGGTTCTCGGCCTCGCGGAACTTGCCGAGCTTCTCCGGCTGGTCGGGGGAGATGCCGATGACGTCGTAGCCGGCGCCCGCGAGGACCTCCAGGTTGTCGGTGAAGTCGCAGGCCTGCTTGGTGCAGCCGGGGGTGAGGGCGGCGGGGTAGAAGTAGACGATGACCTTGCGGCCCGCGTGGTCGGCGAGGGACACCTGGTTGCCGTCGGCGTCGGACAGGCTGAAGGCGGGCGCGGTGTCACCGGGCTGGAGACGCTCACTCACGGTCGTACTCTCCTGGGTGCTGGGACGGGCGGTCGTACCACGGCAAACTTACCTCCGATGGTGGGTGGGGCCGCGCGGCCGTGTTCGGCAGCTGACACACTGGGTCAGTCGCACCGATCGCACGGATCGGACGGAACAACATCGCAAGTGAATGGGGTGGCCCGAGTGGGCGAGGCGAGCACGCAGGACAAGTCGGCGCGGACGACCGCCCAGATCGAGGCGGACATCGAGCGGACGCGTGACCGGCTGGCGTCCACCCTGGACGAGCTGGCCGTCCGCGTCCACCCGAGCACGATCTCCGCCCAGGTCAAGGCCAAGGCGTCGGCCGCCATCGAGGAGAAGACCGCCCAGGCCTACGTGGCCGCCAGCGGCGTGGTGGAGAGGGTCCGGGCGCAGTTCGTGGACGAGAAGGGCCAGCCGCGCCGGGAGCGGGTCGTCCCGGCCGCGCTGGTCGGCGTGGGCCTGGTGCTGCTGGTCGCCTCGGCCCGCAAGCGCCGCAAGGGCTGAAGCACCGCGGGGCGGCGGGGCCGGGCGCGATGGGCGCCCGGCCTTCCGCGTGCCGGGCCGGTGTTCCTGCCGGATGCCGGGCTGGCGTCACGCCCCGCGCCCGGGGGAGGTACCTTCGGGACCGTGAGTACGAACGACGAATCGACCCGCTCCGACCAGACGCACGAGCCCGTCCGCCACGACCGGCTCGGTGAGAAGCTGCCGATCCGGATGCTGCACGACCGCGTGCTGGTGCGCATCGAGGGCAGCGAGGGCGAGCGCCGCTCGACCGGGGGCATCCTGATCCCGGCGACCGCGGAGCTCTCCAAGCGCTGTACCTGGGCGGAGGCCGTCGCGGTGGGCCAGAGCGTGCGCTCGGTGGAGCCGGGCGACCGGGTGCTGTACGACCCGGAGGACAAGCTGGAGGTCGAGGTCCGCGGCGCCACGTACGTGCTGCTGCGCGAGCGCGATCTGCACGCCGTCGCCGCGACCCGCTTCGGCGACACGGAGGGTTCGACCGGGCTCTACCTGTGACGGCGGACCACCTGTGACGGCGGACCACCTGTGACGACGGGCTGCCCATGACGGCGGAACCCGCGGCCCCGCAGCGGCTGCGCTACTTCTTCGAGGCGGGTGTGGTCGGTACGGCGCTGTGGCCGGAGGACGTCGACAGCCCGTACGGCTACCCGGCCGAGCCCTCGCGGCTGCCGATCGGCGCCGGGTCGGCGGCCGAGCTGGACGAGCTGTCCACCTGGTTCCAGTCCTCGGTGGACTGGGAGTACCCGCCGGGTCCGTCGCCCTGGTCGCGGGAGGAGAAGGAACGTTTCAACGCCCGGGCCCGCGCCGCGCTGGACGCGCTGCGCGCGGAACTCGGCCCGCGCTGGACGGTCGTGGACGAGTTCCGGCCGGTCGACTGAGCCGCCTTCCACGCCCCGGTGCCCCCGACCCTTG